>NZ_JBOY01000124.1:0-22136 GCF_000647775.1 Pseudomonas sp. RL
CCGAGGTCCTTCTTCAGCAGCACCAGGCTGGCCAGCCAGACCAGCGCCAGCACCCCGTGGCCGTTCAGCTTGCCGCGCAGTCCCGGGAAGGTCTCGGCGATGGCGGTGGCCGAGCCGGTGGTGGTCGGGATCAGGCTCATCAGCGCGGCGTAGGTCCTTGTGGGGCTGGTCGAGCAGGCTCTGGGTGTTGGTCACGGGGAGGAATTATTTGCAGTCGTACTGCGCGAGCCAGGCGACATGCGCCGGATGCTGAATAGCCTTGGGCCGCAAGGTCTGGATCATCGCCACCGCCTGGTCACGCGGCAGGCCGCGATCCACCAGCAAGCGCGCCGCGATCAAACCGGTGCGCCCAGAGCCACCCTTGCAATGGATCGCGAGGGTGCCGCCTTGGCCAAGCAAGGCCTGCATGCGCTCGCGCGTCTGCTCCCAGGCGGCATCGAAGTCGGCCCGTGGTACCTGCTCGTCTGCCACCGGCAGGTGAAACCACTGCAGGTTGCGCTCGGCGCACAGCGCTGGCAGGCCGGCGGCCTGGTGCTGCCCCAGCTCGCCACTCGGCATCAGGGTGATCACTGCCTCGGCGCCGGCGGCCCGCAGGGTATCCAGGGCCTCAGCCACGCTGGTGTCCTTGCTACCCGGGCAGGGGGTGAAGATCAATCGGCCGGAGCAGCCAGGAACGTTGAGAATGTCGTAGGGATGGGACACAGTGAGTTTCCTTTGGGATTCAGATGCTGCGCAGATTGACGCGCCGGGACAGCTCTTCTGCCGACTCCTTGCGTTCGGAATAGCGATCCACCAGATAGTCGGCGCGATCACGCACCAGCAGAGTGAACTTGAACAGTTCCTCCATCACATCGACCACCCGGTCGTAATAGGGCGACGGCTTCATGCGCCCGGCCTCGTCGAACTCCAGAAACGCCTTGGGCACGGAGGACTGGTTGGGGATGGTCACCATGCGCATCCAACGACCGAGCACGCGCATCTGATTGACCGCATTGAACGACTGCGACCCGCCACAGACCTGCATCAGCGCCAGGGTCTTGCCCTGGGTCGGGCGGACTGCGCCCATGCTCAGCGGGATCCAATCGATCTGCGCCTTGAACACTGCGCTCATGGCGCCGTGGCGCTCTGGCGAGCACCAGACCATGCCTTCGGACCAAAGCACTCGCTCGCGCAGCTCACGCACCTTGGGATGATCTTCCGGGGCATCATCGGGCAGCGGCAGGCCGGACGGGTCAAAAATGCAGGTCTCGGCACCTAAGCGTCGCAACAGTCGAGCCGCCTCCTCAGCCAATAGGCGGCTGTAGGAACGCTCGCGGCAGGAGCCGTAGAGCAGCAGGATACGTGGCTTATGGCCTGCGGCATCCGGCAGGCCGAGCCGCTCGTGGCTGGGCAGGTCCAGGAGCGTGGGGTCGATGTTGGGCAGATCGTCGTGCATGGCGTCTATCCGGGCAAAGGATTACAGGCTGCCGATACGGGTCAGTTCGGCCTTCAGGGTATCGGCATTCAACTGGTCGAACGGCAAGGCGAGAAAGGCCTGGATACGGCTCTTGATCCGGCCGACCGTGGCGTCGAACGCCGCTGCGCTCTCGACGTCCGAACCGCTGACCTCGGACGGGTCCTCCAGCCCCCAGTGAGCACGCAGCGCCGGGCCGAAAAACACCGGACAGGCCTCGCCGGCCGCCTTGTCGCAGACGGTGATGACAACGTCGGGTTGCAGCTCGGCGTGCGCCTCGATGGGCTTGCTGAACAGGCCGTCGCAGGCCACGCCCGCTCGCCCCAGAGCCTCAAGGGTGAGTGGATGGACGAATCCCTTCGGCTCACTGCCGGCGCTGTAAGCGCGCACGCTAGCCGGGGCCAGGTGGTTGAACAGGGCTTCGGAGAGAATGCTGCGGCAACTGTTGGCCGTGCACAGGAACAGAATTTTCATGGGACTACTCATGCGTCAGGCGCAGGCGCTGCTGCGCTCGGGGCGGTTGCGCATGCCCTCCAGGCGCTCGGCATTCGGCCGCAGCCAGTGTTTGTTGGCCGCCAGGATGGTGCTGAGCATCTCATGCACCCAGTCCGGCAGATCGGGGTGCAGGCGGTAATACACCCACTGGCCCTGACGGCGATCCTCCAGCACACCGCTGCTGCGCAGCAGCGCGAGATGACGGGAGATCTTCGGCTGGCTTTCTTCCAGTGCCGTGGTCAGTTCGCAGACGCACAGCTCACCCTCGCGGGCGATCAGCAGGGTCATGCGCGCGCGGGTTTCGTCGGCCAGGGATTTGAAAACCGTGGCGGGGGTCAGGTGCTCGACCATGGCAATCCTCAGCGTTTGTTCTTCACCAGCACGAACATCTTGATGCGCTCGTGCCTCTGGTCTTACTGCTCATCGTGAGGCTCGGCTGTTAATTCGTTTTGGCGAATATATTATCCGCCATATATGAAGTAAAGCCTTCGAGCGCCGGCACCTAGGGCGCCCCTACCTTCAGGCCTCCACGGTCGCCGGGGCGAAGCTGTCGGCCTGGGCCATTGCCCACATGCGCCGGTAGAACTCGCCCTGCACCGTGCCGTCCAGCAGCTCGCCGGGCTTGAGGTAGACGTGCATCTGCGAGTAGAGCTGGATCTCGGTGGCCGACAGCCGGCGTACCAGGAAGCGCGGCTCCAACTCGGATGGGTGGCTGAGGCCGGCGGCGGCGAGCATCTCCGCCAGCGCCTTGAGGGTGTTGCGGTGGTAGTTGAACACCCGCTGGGCCTTGTCCGGCACCACCAGGGCGCGCTGGCGCAGCGGGTCCTGGGTGGCGACGCCGGTCGGGCACTTGTTGGTGTGGCAGCTCTGCGACTGGATGCAGCCGATGGCGAACATGAAGCCACGCGCGGAGTTCGCCCAGTCGGCGCCGATGGCCAGTACGGAGGCAATGTCGAAGGCGCTGATGATCTTGCCGCTGGCGCCGATGCGGATCTTGTCGCGCAGGTTCAGGCCGACCAGGGTGTTGTGCACGAACAGCAGTCCCTCGCGCAGCGGCACGCCGATGTGGTTGCTGAACTCCAGCGGCGCCGCGCCAGTGCCGCCTTCCTTGCCGTCCACGACGATGAAGTCGGGGAGGATGCCGGTCACCACCATGGCCTTGGCGATGGCCATGAATTCCCAGGGGTGCCCCAGGCAGAACTTGAAGCCGACCGGCTTGCCGCCGGACAGCTCGCGCAGCCGGGCGATGAACTGCAGCAGTTCGATGGGTGTGCCGAAGGCGCTGTGACGGGCCGGCGAGACACAGTCGCGGTCGCGCGGAATGCCGCGCACGGCGGCGATCTCCGCAGTGATCTTGTGCTGCGGCAGGATGCCGCCGTGGCCGGGCTTGGCGCCCTGGCTGAGCTTGATCTCGATCATCCGCACCTGCGGTTGCTGCGCCTGGGCGGCGAAGCGCTGCGGATCGAATGCGCCGTCCTCGGTGCGGCAGCCGAAGTAGCCGCTGCCCAGCTCCCAGATCAGGTCGCCGCCATGCTCGCGGTGGTACGGGCTGATGCTGCCTTCGCCGGTGTCGTGGGCGAAGTTGCCCAGCCGTGCGCCCTTGTTCAGCGCGCGGATGGCGTTGGCGCTGAGCGAGCCGAAGCTCATCGCCGAGATGTTGAACACCGAGGCCGAGTACGGCTGCCGGCACTGCGGGCCACCGATGATGACGCGGAAATCGTCGGGGTTGCCGTGCGCTGCCGGCAGCATGGAATGGCTGATGAACTCGAAGCCGGTCTGGTAGACATCGCTCTGGGTGCCGAACGGTCGGTCAGCGGGCTCATTCTTGGCCCGCGCGTACACCAGCGAGCGCTGCGAGCGGGAGAACGGCAGTTGCTCGGCGTCGCCTTCCAGCAGGTACTGGCGGATCTCCGGACGAATACTTTCCACCAGGTAGCGGATGTGGCCCAGCACCGGGTAGTTGCGCAGAACCGCGTGGCGGGTCTGCAGCAGATCGTGCAGGCCCAGCAGGCTCAGCGCCCCCGCCAGCAGTGCCAGCGGCCATAGCCAGGCCTGGCCGGGCAGCAGCGGCAGGCACACCAGGGTGACCAGCACACAACCAGCGAAGAAGGCGTAGCGGCTGAGCAACGACAGGTTCATCTCCCCTCCCGGGACTGCGGACGAATCGCGGGAGTCTACCAGCGGGGCGCACGGATGGCTTGATGGCACCGGAAACAGTCAAACTTAATCTAAATGATAATGCTTACTATTGATTGCCTTGCGACAGCCCTTTAGCATTCTCTCCGCCTCTTGCCGGTGCTCGGCCGGCCCCCTCGGTTCCCGCTGTGCCTCAATAAAAAACCACCTGGAGCTTTCACGTGTTCCGCAAAACCCGCCTCTGCGTCTGCATTTCCCTGGCGTTCATGACCGTACCCTGCGCAACGGTCATCGCCGCGGAAACGCTCGAACTCGACACCCTCACCATCAACGCCACTCGCGGCAAGAGCGCCGTCGGCAAGACACCCCAGAAGATCACCGTCATCACCCGGGCACAGATCGAGGAACAGCTGGCGATCACCTCGGACCATGGCCAGGTGCTGAGCAATCTGATCCCCTCCTATTCGCCCAGCCGGCAGAAGCTGAGCAACGCGGGCGAAACCTTCCGGGGCCGGGCAGCGCTGATCATGATCGACGGCGTACCGCAATCCACGCCCCTGCGGGCCGGCGGGCGCGATGGCTATACCCTTGACCTGTCGATGGTCGAGCGCATCGAGGTGATCCACGGCGCCAGCGCCGAACACGGCCTGGGCGCCACCGGCGGGATCATCAACTACGTCACCCGCCGGCCCAAGGGCGGCACCCTCAAGCAGCATGCCGGCGTCAGCCTGGAAGCCGCCGACGACTTCGCCGGCGCAGGCATGGGATACAAGCTCGACTACCGCATCGAAGGCAACCAGGGCGACTGGGACTACCTGGCCGCCATCAGCGGACAGAGCCGCGGCATGCACTACGACGCCAACAACCGGCTGATCGGCGTCGATGACACCCAGGGCGACATCATGGATTCCACCAGCACCGACCTGCTGGCGAAGCTCGGCTACTGGTTCGACTCCGACCGCAACCTGGAGCTGATGGTCAACCGCTTCCAGCTCGAAGGCGAGCACGACTACGTCAACGTGCCAGGCGACCGCGCCGCCGATCTCCCGGCCACCTCGCGCAAGGGCCAACCACTGGGCAAGGCGCCGCAGAACGATGTGCTGGCCGGCGCGCTGACCTACACCGATGCCGACCTGGCCGGCAATCTGCTTACCGCCCAGTTGTTCGGCCAGCGCTTTCGCGCTCGCTACGGCGGCGGGGCCCTGGGCAGCTTCCAGGATGCCGCCATCGCCCCGGTCGGAACGCTGTTCGATCAGTCACAGAACGAGTCGGACAAGTTCGGCGGCAAGCTCAGCCTCAGTCGCGACGGCCTGTTCCACGGGCACCTCAAGCTCACCGGCGGCATCGACGTCCTGCAGGACACCACGCGCCAGATGCTGATCGCCACCGACCGCGAATGGGTACCGGAAACCGTGTTCCGCAATGTGGCCCCGTTCGCCCAGGCCGAACTGCGCGCCACCGACCGCCTGACCCTGCACGGTGGCGTGCGCCACGAATTCGCCGAACTGAAGGTCGACAGCTTCCGCACCCTCGCCTCCAACAACCCGCCCGCCGGCGTGAGCGTCGAAGGCGGCAAGCCCGACTTCGAGGAAACCCTCTACAACGCCGGGGTGGTGTTCCAGGTCAACGAGTGGGCGCAACTGTTCGCCAACTACTCGGAAGGTTTCGGCATGCCCGATGTCGGTCGCGTGCTGCGCGGCATCAGCCAGCCCGGTCAGCGGGTCGACAGCTTCCTCGACCTGCAGCCGGTGGTCACCGACAACCGCGAGGTCGGCCTGCGCCTGAGCGGCCAGGCGGTCGACTTCGAGATCAGCTATTTCGAGTCCGACTCGGACCTGGGTTCGCGGCTCGAGCGGGTCGGCGGGGTATTCCAGGTGCGCCGCGAGCGCACCGAGATCGCCGGCGTCGAGGCCACCGCTGGCTGGCAGGTCAGCGACGCGCACCGCCTGCAGGCCAGTTATGCCTGGCTCACCGGTGAATCCGACACCGACGGCGACGGCAAGGTCGACACCGACCTGGACGGCGCCAACATCGCGCCGGACCGCCTCGGGCTGAGCTGGCAGGCCCGCTGGACCGACCGGCTGAACAGCCGCCTGCAGGCCAACCACTACGCCAGCCGCAGCTTCGACACCCCCGGCCTGCACTTCGACGGCTACAGCCTGGTGGATGCCTCGCTCGGCTACCGTCTGCCGGTCGGCGAGGTCAGCCTGGGGGTCGAGAACCTGCTCGACCGCGATTACATGACCTACTACGCCCAGGCTGCCAGCACCCGGGACGATCAGTACTTCGCCGGGCGCGGGCGCACCTTCACCCTGGGCTACCAGCTCGACTTCTAAGGCGCTCTCCGCGGAGCGGATGCTGCCAGCGCTCGCCGGCGGCATCGGCTCCGCAGGAATTCCGATACCCCATGGATGTACCCTCGTGTTCAAGAAAACCCTCTTCCAGCTGCACTGGCTCTTCGGCATTAGCGCCGGCCTGGTGCTGGCCGTCATGGGCGTGACGGGCGCCCTATACAGCTTCGAGGGCGAAATCCTCCGCCTGCTCAACAGCGGCCATGGACAGCTCGCAACGGCCGAAGCGCAGCGGCTCGAGCTCGGCGAACTGATTGCCCGGCTCGAATCGAGCAGTGGCGAACGGGTCGTGGATCTGCGCATCGACGACCGCCATGCAGGGCCCGCCACCGCCTACCTGGCGCCGCCTCCCGGCGAGCGGCGTGGCGCGCGCATCCTGTTCGACCCCGCCAACGGGCAGGTGCTGGGCACCCCGCGCGGCCAGGAATTCTTCCAGGTGGTGTTGCAGCTGCACCGCTGGCTGGCCATGGGCGAGACCGGCAAGCAGATCACCGCGGCCAGCACCCTGATGCTGGTCTTCCTGTGTCTGTCCGGGCTGTATCTGCGCTGGCCGCGCCAGGCCGGCCACTGGCAGACCTGGCTGAGCCTCGACTGGCGCAAGACCGGACGCGGCTTCCACTGGGACCTGCACGCGGTCGCCGGGACCTGGGTCCTGCCGTTCTATCTGTGCGCCAGCCTGACGGGGTTGTACTGGTCATACGACTGGTATCGCGCGGGGCTTACCGCGCTGCTCGCCGACCCGCCGTCGGCCGCGCAAGCCCGCCAGCCAGCGGCCGATGCACCGGCAACCCCGGACTACGCCGCCCTCTGGCAGGGCATACGGCAGGCGACGGGCCCGCAGCTGATCGCCTGGAACCTGCGCCTGCCCGCAGCGGCAGGCCAGCCGGCAACAGTCTTCTACATCCTGCGCGACGCCGAGCACGTCCGTGCCTTCAACCTGTTGCAGCTCGATCCACGCAGCGGCGAGATCGTCCGCCACGAACGCTATGCCGACAAGACGCTCAAGGCCCGCCTACTCACCAGCGTCTACGCGCTGCACTCGGGCGAGTACTTCGGCCTGCCGGGCAAAGTTCTCATGCTGCTGGCCAGCGCGCTCATGCCGCTCTTCCTGGTCACTGGCTGGCTGCTCTACCTGGATCGCCGTCGCAAGCGCCGCGCCGCGCGGGCGGCCCGCAGCACGCCAACTGCTGCGCCCGGGGATGGCTGGCTGATCGGCTACGCCAGCCAGAGCGGCTTCGCCGAACAGCTTGCCTGGCAGAGCGCCAGCCAGTTGCAGGCCGCCGGCCTGGCAGTGCGCGTCGAACCCCTGGCGCGCCTCGACGCGGCAAGCCTGCTCCGGCACCCTCGCGCCCTGTTCGTGCTCAGCACCTTCGGCGACGGCGAAGCGCCGGACAACGCCCGAGGCTTCGAGCGCCGATTGTTGGGAGCCACCCTGCCGCTGGATCGGCTCGCTTATGCGGTGCTGGCCCTGGGCGACCGGCATTACGCGCAGTTCTGCGCCTTCGCCCGCCGCGTCGACGCCTGGCTGGAGCGCCAGGGCGGCAGACGCCTGTTCGAGTCCGTGGAGGTCGACGACCAGGACTCGAGCGCCCTGCGGCACTGGCAACACCAGTTGAGCGAGCTGACCGGCACGCCAGTTCCCGCCTGGCATGACCACCGCTGGACCGGCTGGACCCTCCAGCGGCGCCAGCTTCTGAATCCTGGCAGCCAGGGCGGTCCGGTCTTCCGGCTTACCCTGACGTCGAATGGCCCGAGCGATTGGCGAGCCGGGGACATCCTCGAGATCCGTCCACGTCATGCGCAGGCCAGGGTCGTGGCCTGGTTGCAGCGCCACGGAGGCGACGCCGACGAGCCCGTCGAGCTCGACGGGCAGCCGGTCCGCCTGGCCGAGGCACTGAGCACCCGGCAACTGCCGGAAACGTTCGCCCACCGGGTCGGCCTGCACGGACAGGCACTGGTCGACAGCCTGTTGCCGCTCGCCAGCCGCGAGTACTCCATCGCCTCCATCCCGGCCGATGGGGTGCTGGAGCTGTTCGTCCGCCAGGTGCGGCACGCCGGCGACGACCTGGGCCTCTGCTCCGGCTGGCTGACCGCTCACTTGGCCGAGGGTGAGCAACTGCTGGGTCGGATACGCCGCAACAGCGCGTTCCACCTTCCGGCGGATGACCGCCCACTGATCCTGATCGGCAACGGTACCGGCCTGTCCGGCCTGCGCGCCCTGCTGCGCGCACGCATCCTGGCCGGGCAGCGGCGCAACTGGTTGCTGTTCGGCGAGCGCCAGCGCACCCACGACTTCCACTGTGCATCGGAACTGCAGGCGGCGCTGGAATGCGGCGATCTGCAGTGCCTGGACCTGGCCTTCTCCCGCGATCAGCCGGACAAGTTCTACGTCCAGGATCTGCTGCGCCGACGGCAGGATCGCCTGCGCGACTGGCTGGCCGAAGGTGCGGCGCTGTATGTCTGCGGCAGCCTGGACGGCATGGCTGCGGGGGTCGACGCCACGCTGCACGAGCTGCTGGGCGCCGAAGCCGTGCGGGCGCTGGTCGAGGCCGGGCGCTACCGGCGCGATGTGTATTGAAGGCCGGGCGGCCTTCCGCGCCGGCGCAGCATGGGCTGGCTCGGATATACAGTGCTCGAAAACGCAAAAGCCCCGCAGTGCGGGGCTTTCAGCGAATCAGATGGCGGAAGCGCAGAGATTCGAACTCTGGGACGGTTGCCCGTCGGCGGTTTTCAAGACCGCTGCCTTAAACCACTCGGCCACACTTCCGAAAAGAAACCGCGCCGTCTGGCGCGGGCGGCAATAGTACCGGATCGCAACACGATTAACCAGGGGTGTTTGTGTCGCAAAGAGTCGCGTAAAAACAACAACTTACGATCATGCCCCCACCTCAAACACCCCAAAATAACCCGCGATTGGTACAAAAAGTGGTACGAAAATGCAGGGCTCACAGCCCCGACACATCCGCCACCAGCATCGTCATCGGCGCCCCGGCGTTCGACGAGTAGCGCTTGTAGTAGGCGCTGTACACGTTCGGGTACGGGTGGAAGTTGCGTCCCGAGAACTGGCAGAGGCCGCCCGAAATGTGCATCGCCCGGGTGATGCGCCGCATGATGCCGGCCGTGGCCTTCGGGTTGAGTTGAATCTGCCCGCTCACCTGGTACAGCCAGGCGTTGCCGATGGCGAACGCCAGGTGATCTCCCTTGAAGGGCATGGGCGCCGTGAACGGCAGGATTTCCCAGGTCTTGTAGCTGCCGTGATAGTTGATGTTGTCGCTGGTCACGCTGACCTGGCCCAGCACCCGCAGGAAGGGGCGCGCCGCGTTGAACATCAGCCGGCCGTCCGGGGTCCGCAACTCGAACGGACTGTCCCCCTCGGAGACCGGGCCGAACGACCAGTATTCCACCCAGCCGGCAGTCCCCGCCGTGGAACGGTAGTTGCGCAGGCGCCCGCCGCTGTCGTACACCGTCATGCCGGCCAGGTACAGGTGGCCGCCCTGCTCGATCAGGGGGTGGCTGCTGCGGTAGAAGTTCAGGGTGCCACCCGGGGCCATCGGGGTCGGGATGCCTTCCGCCGGCACGTCCACCCGCCCCTTGCCGTAGAAGCACAGGTTGGCGTAGTCGGCCCCCACCACCTTGTAGCCCCGTTCGTTGAACAGCTCGAACATCCGTCACCCCATGAACACGATGATCCGGGCGCTGCCCGTAAGCTCTGGCCAATCCACGTCGTCGGCATAGTCCCAGGAGACCCGCGTGCCGACCCGCTGAACCGTCAGCACCCGCCGGTTGCCCTGGGTCACCATGACGTTCAGGCTGCCGGGGTCCACCTTGGGGTAGTCGCGCGCACTGGGCACGCCGAAAGAGAACGGGTTGAACACCTCGATGATCCGCCCGTAGCGCCCCGTGCCGTCCATGATCAGCCGCCCGCGGCGGTCGTACAGCTCGAACGCCGAGGCCATCAGCCCCCCAGCCGCAGCATCAGCTGCCCGTTGGGATACCACATGCGGATGCCGAAATCGCCAATCTCTACGCGGCCATTGGCGGTCGAGCTGTTGAAGGCCAGCCCGCCGTTCTTGTCCAGCACCCAGCGCGGCTGGCCGTTGCTGCCGGCGGCGTTGGACTTGAGGACCCCGGCGATGTTGGCGTCGGTCACCTGCAGGGTGGTCACGTCGATCATGTCGGCGCGCAGCTTGCCGCCCACGGTGACCACCGGGTTGCCATAGGCATCGCGCAGCTTGCCGAAGCTGATCGAGCCAAGCTTGCCCTCCTGGATCGAACCGTCGCGGATCACCGCCGAGTCCAGGTACGCCGTGTTGCCGACCGTGGCGAACGCCTTGATCTTTCCGCCGGTGGGCGTGGCGATCCAGAAGTTGTCGGCCAGGATGGCGAAGTCCGCCCGCTTGCCATCGTTGTGGCTGGCCACCCCGGACACGTAGCCGTTGACGTTCATGGTCAGCATCCAACTGGCCGACAGTCCCTCCAGGATCGCCGTCTGCTGGAGGATGGTGGTGCCCTGCTGGGACAGCCGCTGGTCGTGGGACGCGATGGCGTTCTTCATGCCGTCGAAGTCGGCCCGGAAGGCCTCGTTCAGCGCCGACTCGTCGAGCATCCCGCCGATGCTCTCCAGCACCGCCCGGGTGTCGGCCGGCTTGGTGGCGGTGAGCATTTCGCTGAACCCGCCCTGCCGGCCGTACTCGCTCACCGAACGCAGCCAGTAGTAGTAGGTCTTGGCCTCGGCGTCGGGCACCCGGTCGAAGTAGCTGTTGCCCCGCGAGGCATCCAGCAGCACCCGGGTCTCGGGATCGGGCTCGTCGCTGCGCCAGATTTCCACGTAGGCGTGGACACCATACTGCTGCGCCGGCGACTCGAACGTCAGGGTGATGCCGCCATGCACGCCGATGGCCCGCACCCCGAGCAGCGGCGGCGGCACGGTGCTCGCCCCCGGCGGCTCGATGATGGTCGGCAGCAGGTCACCGCGCTGGCCGGGGCGCAGCCGGGCAATGCCGCTGTCCACCAGCTCGCGCTTGGTGATGGCTTCCTCCAGCGGATCGCCGCGCCGGCCCAGGCGAACCTCCAGCGCCTCCTTCACAGCGGCCAGGAAGCTGCGCAGCGACGGGTCGGCGTTCTTCGGCGGCTCCGGGATCGAGGCGATCTTCTTGCTCATCGCACATCACTCGGCGACAGGGCGATAACCGCGCGGGTGACGCGGCCCTGGCCTTCCAGTTCGAGCGCCCAGCGACTGGCCCGGAAGCCGCCGACCAGCCGCTGCACGCCCTCGCCCACCACCTGGTACTCGTGGGTCTGGTTGTCGGCGGTGACCCGCAGCGTCACCGGGTACGCGGTGGCCAGCACCTGAACGCAGGCGAAGGAAGTCGGCGCCGTCTCGAACACCCGCGAGCGCCACTGGAAGCGGTTGCCCGGCTTGGACACCACGTCGTAGCAGCGGCCGCTGATGGCCACCAGCACCGTGGTGTCGCGCGGCGTGTCGTAGTAGGCCTGGCGCAGCTGGTTGGGCGGCACCGGCAGCACGGCGGTGTCCAGCTTGACCAGGTTCCCGGCGCCCGGCTCGAAGGCCCACCAGCTCTCGCCGAAGCCGAACACGTACAGGCCCTCATAGATGAAGGCCACGATCTGCGCCGGGTTGAAGTCGCGCAGCCAGGTGAAACGGTCCACCAGCTCGCCGCTGACGACACGGGTCTCCTGCCCGGAGACGGCAACGAGGCCGTCCTGGGACGCATAAATGATGTAGCCCCCCATGTCCACCATGCTCGCGGCCGACAGGCAGGGGTAGTAGGCGTCCAGCTCGACCGGCACCGCCGAGGCCGGGTCGGCGCCAAACGCCCAGTAGGGCTTGCCAGTGGTGGCGATCAGCAGCCCGGTCTGGGTGTTTTTCAGGCCGACCACCGGGTACTTGAGCGGGTAGCGGTACTTCTCCGGCCAGGCGTGCGGCAGGTACGGCTCGCTGTAGCACAGGTAGTGGCCATGGAACCCGGCCACGAAGCCGGCGGCCAGCGGGGTCATGGCTTTCAGCCCCAGTGGCGGCGGCACCCAGTCGGTGCTGACCAGTTCCTCGGCCTCGTCGCCGAATGGCACGGTGTCGGACCAGCTGGCCATGGCGATGGGCACCTCGCCGACCCACTGCCAGGCCGAGGTGGAGCCATCGAAGGCGGCCCGATAGATGTAGCGCTTGGCCCCGTCCAGGTTGGCCGCGGTCGGCACCTCGCCCGGGAAGGTCAGCGCGGTCGAGAAGGTCAGGTTGGTCGGGATCTGCACCTGCACGGACGGCGGGCTGGGCGCACTCTCGTGGCCGTACTTGTCGACGAAGGTGGTCACGTAGGCCACGCGCACCAGGTCGGCGCTTACTCCGCCCGACGCGGTGTACACCGCCTGGCCCACCACCGGCTGGAGCATCGGCGCCTTGATCCCCAGCGGGTAGCTGACCGGATCAAGGGTAAAGCCGCCCTCGGTGTAGTTGCTCAGCGCCGAGAAGCGCGGGCCATCCTCGGCCGAGAAGTACACCCGCGCCCAGGCATCGCTCGGGGCCAGCAGCGATGCGAAGGCCTCGCCGGTCACCGGATAGGTGAAGCCCAGCCGCGTGCCGGTGGCACCCGGACGGATGATGCTGCGCATGGTAGTGGAGCGGAACGGGAACTCGAAGGACTCAATGTGGCCGATGTTGACCGGCGCCAGGGCGCCGGACTCGAAGCCCACGTTCACGGCCTCGGTGGCCAGGTGATCGGCCAGCCGGCGCGGCTCGATCTTCGGGGCCAGGCCGCCAAACTGCATCAGGTCGATCTTCACTTGCCACCCCCGAAGCGGCGACGAATCTCGCCGGCGATCAAGTCCTCGATCAGGGTGATGAAGCGCCCGCCCATGTGCCCGCTGACGCCCGCCACGGCCAGGGTCAGGTACTGGTCGAAGCCCGCCGCCAGGCACAGGTAGCCGGCCAGAATGCCGGCGAACCCCGAAATGGCCCACTCGCCCAGCAGCTCGGCGACACGGAACGGCACCTGGCTCTTGCGAATGCGGGCCAGGTAACTGGCCGTGCCGCCCCAGGCGGCGAAGGCCAGCAGCCAGACCCAGCCCAGGCCGATGGCGTCGAGCAGGTTGAGGAAACGGTTCAGGAGTTCGCCGGCTTCCATCAGGGGGCCACCCCCGTGCGCATGGCCTGCGCCAGACGCTCGGCGCGCGGCCCGACATCCTCACGCGCCCACTTCGAGTCGAGCATTTCACGGGCGGCGCCGGGGAAGTTACGGGCGCGGATCATGGCGCGCAGCTTCTTGAAGCCGGCCAGTCGCTCGTAGCCCAGGTTGAACGCCATGTTCACCAGCACTTCCTGGCGTACATCGTCCAGGTCGTCGAACTGGTAGAACAGCCGGCGGGCATCGGCGGTGGCGAGGACCACATCGTTCTCGAGCAGCAGCTGGATTTCACTGTCGGTCAGGCCGCGATCATCCAGATTGCGACCCACCCCGATGGTCAGCTTGCCCGCCGAGCAGCGGTAGGGTTTGTGGCGCTTGGCCTCGTCCAGCGTCAAGCGCGCATACAGGCGCTCGAGGTTCACTTGGTGATCCCCTCGAACGGGTTGACGCGGTTGTCGAAGGCGTTGCGCACGACGGCCACGATCTGATCGTCGACGCTGTTGCTGGAGCGCTTGGCGGCTTCCTCCAGACCCACCAGGACCACTTCCTGGAGCAGGCGGGAGCCGAACAGCTTGAGCAGGATTTTTACGATGGCCGGCATGGCGGCACCTCCCATAGGGGCGCCGCCTGCGCAGTTGTTTGACTCTGCTTAATTTTAACCCAACGTCCCGGCCGGGACGAATTACTTGCTGCCGGTCTTGGGCACGCTGACCCCAACGTCGATGGAAAGGCTCTCGGTGCCCCGGGTCACGGTGAAGCGGTACGTGCCGGTCTTGCTGACCGCCGTGGACGCATTACCGAAAGTGAAGCTGGTGGCCGACGTTTGCGTCGCAGAAATGCCATTCGGGTTGCTCACCCAGCCGTGGGACGAAACGCCGCCCACGCCGCTCAGGCCCAGCGTAATGAACCGGCTTCCATAGCCCGTTGTATTCGAGGCCACCCACAATGCCAGCTTGCTCTTGCCCCGCAGCTGGCTCATGGAAATCTGCCCGCTCGGCGCGCCGGCGTAGTTGCGGCACACCGCATCGTTCAGGCTGATGGTCCCGTTCAGCCCCTGCTCGATGAGTACGTCGTACAGGGAAATCGCACCGCTGGAAGGCGTCGCCATCAGCCGCGATCCTCCAGCTCGGCCAGCCGCTGCTCGAGGACGCGGATCGCCTCGACCAGGTACGGCACCGCCCGCTCGTATTTCAGCGTCTTGTAGTGCTCGCCGCTCAGCGAGCCGCCGGTCTCGCCGTCGATGTCGAAAGGCGCCGGGGCCACCAGCTCGGGCGCCCGCTTCTCCACGTCCTGGGCCAGCAGGCCGACCTGCTGCACCTCGCGGTCATAGCCATAGCTGGCCGCCAGGGCGTTGGCGTTGTAGCGCACGCCTCGCCAGGACAGCACCGTGCCCAGCGCATCGTCAATGGCGCGGATGTTCTCCTTCAAGCGCTCGTCCGAGTAGTAGGCCGTGATGTTGCCGGTGGCCACGATCTCGTTGCCAACGTAGAACGCCTTGTTGTTGTAGACCCGCACCCAGGTGGCATCGACCATATAGATGCCGCCGCCGTAGGTCTCGCTGTACCAGCCGGTCTGGCCCGTGGAGCGGAACCAGTTGCTGGAGAAGAACCCCGGCGCGGTCAGCGCCCCGGACATGTTGCCACCGGCCAGCGGCACATAGGCGTGGGCGTGGTTGGCCGGCGCGGCACCGATTTCCGCGAGGCTCCAGGACAGGTTGGTGCTGCCGTCGAAGTTCTTGGCGGTGCCGCCGATGGTCAGCGAGCGGGCGGACGCGAGCTTCGAGGCGGTGGCCGCGTTCTTGCTGATGCTGATCGGCCAGCCGTTGCCGAAGTCCGTGGCATCCACCTGCAGCAGCAAGCCGGCGGCTCCCCAGCCCACATGGACCTTGTTGGTCCCCTGCCCCGCACCGCCGCCCTGCTGCACGGGCACAAACCCGATGACGTTCTGCTTGGCGTCCAGCGCGGCCTGCAAGCCCGTCACCTGATTCACCGCGTGGATGTGGCCGCCCGCCGCCGCGCCGATTTCCGCGAGGCTCCAGGACAGGTTGGTGCTGCCGTCGAAATTCTTGGCGGTGCCACCGATGGTCAGCGAGCGGGCAGACGCGAGCTTGCTCGCCGTAGTGGCCGACACCGCGTTGGCGTCCTTGTCCAGCTTGCCACTGCCCAGCCCGTTGATCTGCGCTTGCAGCTTGCCCAGGGCCGAGAGGATGGTGTCGGTGACCCCGATGACGGCAGAGGTGGTATTGATCAGCCCGGCCAGGGTAACCGCGCGCACCGTCGCCGCCAGGTCCGCCCACTGCTTGTCGCCGCGCCAGAACTGGACGTTGGTGCCCGCCGGGATGGCCGGCTCGCGCGAGGCGATGATGCTGTTCAGGTCGCCCACCGTCAGCGACTGGTAGACATAGGCATCCCGGCCCCAGGCCCGGGCGGCGGTGCCCTCCAGCCCACGGCTCAGGCCGTTGATCTGGTAGACCCCGTTGTTGGGACCGCCCACGCCGGTGTAGCTGATCACCTCGAAGGCCGAGGGGTTGCCCGGCACGTCGGTGATCACCAGCAGGCCCGGCTGGTTCACCGGCGGCTTGAAGCCACCCTTCACGGTGACCTCGGCGTAGACGCCACTGGCGGTCAGCGGCGCGGCCAGCTGGCATTGGACGAAGTTCGCTCGGTTCATTGGTCGCGCACCTTGATCTTGAACTCGACTTCCTTCTGGCGATCCGCCTCGGTCACCACCAGGCAGCTCACGATGTAGTCAACGCGATCCGTGCCGCCGCCCAGCCACACCTTGAAGCGCACCGGCTGGTCGCCCTCCAGAACCACCGCCTGGTGCGGGATCGGCCCGGCGGTCAGCGTCGGCGCATCCTCCATGTCGCTGCGCACGGTCACGTCGACGCGCTGGATGTCGTCGCCCGAGCCGGCGAACCAGGCGCTCATGTCCACGTCGTAATCCAGGACATCGCGTGGCTGCTTGGTAAACACGTTCATGGCAGGTCCTCACGCGGCCAGGGCACGTAGTGCCTGGCCAACGGTCACGCGGCGGTCCTGCCGGGGAACAGCCACGCCCCGCGCATCGGCGGCCACCACAACGGTGCGGGAGGCCGGGGCGCGGGCAGCGCTGTTGACGTTGTTGAAGCCGGACACCCGGGCGCGGCACTCGGCCGTACCGCTGACTTCGACCTTGGGCCAGAACACCGGCCAGCCATCGGGCAGCCCCCGGCACGTGGCGCTTCCCGCGCCGCTCGGGATCATCCGGGCCTTGCCCCGCAGCACCAGGGCCAGGGCCACGCCACGGGCAATCGGGACCAGCATCCGCCAGGCACCGCCGGCCACCGTCGCCCGGGCCTGCACGGCGGGGGGCGACAGGTCCAGCACCTGACGGCGCAGGCGCGGTCGCGCCACGGCCTGGGCCTGGCCCGTCGAGTTGAAACGCACCCCGGCGGTGCCCACGGCCACGCCCCGGGTGTGCGCCCAGGAGATCCCGCCGGCAATCGCCAGGCAGGTTCCCGTGACATCCGCCAGGGCGCCAAGGCGACCGAAGCCCTCGGCCTTGACCACCAGCTGCGCGTCACCGGCGCATTGGCTGTAGCCACGCGCACGGCCACGACCGCGCCGGGTACGCTCGCCGTGTAGCGCGACCGCGCGGCCACGCCCGACGCTCAGGCTGACCGGGTGCGTGCGCACCACGCCGGTGCTGGCCAGGGCCGCGACCATCACCCGGCCAGACGCATCCAGCTCGCGGGCCGTCGCGCCGCCCCGAGCCAGGGCCGGCTCGGCGAACGGCACAGCCGCAGGCTCGATCACGCCGCGACCCGAGGGGTCGATGCGCGCATCGCCGCGGATCAGCTCGACAATGTGCGCGGCCTCCGGGTCGTAGACCCGGTACAGGCCATAGCGGAAGTCCAGCTCCAGCGTGACGTTGGGCAGCCCCTCATCCGGGACGGCATCGGTCCAGCCGTTACGCGACTCACCCGCTACCTGACGGGTACGAACCGCCTCGGCGGCCAGCGTCGCCTGGCCCTGGGCAGTGCCCCGGCTGACGTAGAACCAGGTGCCGAAAGGCTGGGCGTAGGCGGTGCAACGCAGCGGCGCGGCCAGGGCGAACAGGTCGGCGTCGCCCACCAGCGTGGCCTCGGCCAGCACCCGGCCGGCGGGCCGCAGCCGGTGCGTCTTGACGCCCTCGCCACTCACCACAGCGCTCAGCGGCAGCGTCTCGCGCAGGATGAAGCTGACCACCGGCGCAGCGGCGGTGGTGAAGTTGGCCGAGTAGTAGGTCGCCTGCCGGTAGTCCTGCACCCGGAAGTCCAGGACCAGGGTCATGGACACCACTTCGGTGCCCTGCGGGCAGGCCGCCTCGACGTGACCGCCTGCACTGCGCACGTTGTTGGCCCCGTCGTGGATCAGGACCTGGGGTGCAATGCGCGGACTGCGCGCGGTGATGATCCGCTCGCAGCGACCGCCGGCAGCCGAGCCCCCGCCGGTGTCGGCCGACCAGACCGGGGCATGACGATGAATCCGGCCGCTGGCGGACGCGGCACAGGCAGCCGTGCCCTCAGCCGGAACGGAGCGTCCGGCCGAGAGCGGGCCACCAAAGAACGTGCGTCCGAACAGGACCGGCATGGGCTTAGCTCAGGGTGATGGTGAGCGAGCCGGTCGGGAAGGACAGCACGTCCGACGGGTCGAGGGTCTTGGGGTTGGTCAGCGGCGCGTGGTACAGCATGTTGCCGCCGGTCTGTGCGTCAAACACCGCCCAGTGCGTCACGGTGATCTGCGTGTCCACCACCGCCGGGAACACGATGTTGCGGGTGTTGGAGCTGGAGCCGTTGGAGGGCGCGGTGAAGCCATCGGACGCCACGCTCTGGTGGGCGCGCTGGCGGGTGTAGCCGCTGTCGACCACTTCCGAGCCGGTGGCGCCGTCAGTGGGGTCGCTGGTGAACAGGGCGATGTACACACCGCCGCCGGTGTAGCTGGACCCACGCAGGGTCACGTTGATCAGCTGGTTCTCGAGATAGTCAGAAAAACCCGACATGGTGGCTTCCTCAGGAGGTCGCCACCGTGCGGATTGATCAGGCTATTGATGCCGCCAAAAACAATTTGGCACTGTCAAATATTTTAACCTATTCCAGTGCTCCGAACAGCGTCTTGTTCTGGCTCCAGATCGGGGTCAACTGCCGCAGCTTGGTCTCCCAGGAACCCGCGCCGAACAGCATGTCCACCTTGCCCGGCACCGGACCCAGCGAGCCGAAGATGCTGGCCCCCCACTCCTGCTGCTGCCGCAGCTGGGCGAGGAAGCCCACCGGGCCGAGGCCGCCGGCACGATCGAACACCGCCGAGAAGTAATCGAACGCCCCGTCGTAGTTCGCCTCGCGTTGGCCGTTGAGCCGGCGCACCCAGTCGCGGGCCTCCAGCGCGGCGGCGGCCATCGGCATGACCAGCGCGGCGAACAGCAACGCCGGCGTGGCAATGGCCACCGCCTGGCTGAACTGCTTGGGGTCCAGGTTCTTCCAGCGCCGGTGCATTTCCCGCCACATGCCCAGCAGGATCGTGTCGCCGTAGGTGTAGAGGAAGTGCTTGAGGTGCCAGATCATCTTCAAGTACGGGTTGTTGCCCCAGTGCGTGGCCTGGAAGCGGCTCGGGTTGAGGGTCGCTTCGTTGACGAACTGGTTCACCGCGTCGGTGACCTTCGCGGCGATCACCTGCTGCTCGGCCGGCAGGTCCGGGCTCCAGGTCGGGCGACCGAGCTGGTCCCACGCATGGACGGTCCCGGCGTCGATGTTCAGCCGGCCCAGCGAGCCGCTGTCGCCGTCCGCCGCCGCAGCCAGCAGGTAACGCATGGCGATGCCGGTGGCCAGGATGCGCGAGGTCTTGACGATCAACTCGTTGCCGTTGAGCTTGAAGAACAGGCTCTGCGCCTTCTGGATCATCGGGCTGCGGTACTGGTCCCCCGTGGCCTGCCACATGACCTGCTCGGAGGCGTCGGACAGCACCACCCCCATGTCACGGGCAAAGCGCTTGGCCGACTGGTAGTCGGTCAGCATGGCGCCCACGCCCACCCGGCCATTGGCGCGCAGCAGCGGCATCACCAGCTCCGGCAGCGAGGCGATGCCCGAGAAGGCCAGCACGGTCATCCCCGTCCAGCCGACGATGAAGTCCTGAGTGCTGCGCCACCAGCCCGGCATGGACTGCCCGGCCGGGTGCCGGCCCAGCGCGCCGTTGACCAGCGCACCGATCTCCTGGACAGCCTGCTCACCGTGGGTCTTGCGCACCTCGTCGAGCATGGCCTTGTACTTGGCGCTCGGGTCGAAGTTGGCCACGATGTCGCCACCCTCGTTGTGGATGCCCGCGACCTCGGCACCGAACAGGCCTTCCCAGGCCGCGCGCTTGCTCACCCCGTCGATCCAGTGGATCAGCGCGGCGTCGTGACGGCGCAGCAGCCAGCCACCCTGCAGCAGCTTCTCCTGGCCGATCTTCTCCACCAGCGTGCGGGTGGTGGCATGGGTCCCGACCGGCATCCCCGGCGCGAAGGCCCCCTCGATCACGCCCGGGCCGTCGACGATCCGGCTGTAGAGTTCGCGGGCCTCGTCCGGGGCGATGCCGGCATTGGCCAGCATCTGGTGGAACTCGGCGGCGCGGAAGGACACCACCTTGCGGTCGAAGGCCACCGGGGCAAAGTCATCCGGCAGGCGGATCGAGCGCAGGCCGGCGTTGCGGGCCTCGGCCACCAGCTGGGTCACCAGCGTGCGCAGACGCTTGCCCTGCTCGGTCTGCGGGTTGCCACTGTAGGCATCCTCGAAGGCCGCCTGCACCGCCAGGCTGGCTTTGTTGCCGCGCCGGCCCTTGCGGATGTCGCTCAGCGCGCGGTCGAACTGCGACATCAGCCGGCCCTTGAGCGCCCGGTTGCGCTGCTCCCAGCTGCGACCCAGCACCGACGCCTCGGCGCCGGCCGGCTGGAACAGGGCACGGGCCAGGCCGGCGTGCAGCCGGTGGATGCGCGAGTGAACCATGCTGAACAGCGGTGCCGCCGCCGGGGCCACGCCCTTGCTCCAGAACTGCTTGGCACGGGCCTTGAGCATGGCGTCGCTCGGCAGGCCACGGCGGAACTGGTCCAGGCCGGTCTTTGGGAAGGTGCGCTGCCGGCGGTGGCCGTCGCGGATGCCGGCGCCGATCTGGCGAACCAGCACGGCCAGCTCGGCGCGGGTCACCTGGCCCTGCAGCAGGCCGATCTTGCGCAGGCCCTGGGCGATCAGGGCGGCGATGCGATCGAACAGGGTGGCGAGGCCCGTGCGCTCCTGTTCAGCGATGTAGGCGAACACTTCCTCGGCGCGGAAGCTGTTGTCCAGGTCGGCATAACGCACGTCGATGTCCCGCCAGATGGCGGCCATTCCCGGTACGCTACGCGACTGCTGGACCGCCGCGAGGATCGCTTGCTTTACCTCCGGGGTGAACGTGTTAAGCCCAAAGTGGCCAAGCACTTCGTGACGCAGCGTTTCCAGAACGTCAGCTTCATCCGCGAGGTTTTCCGCGACGAGGACAACCCGTCCGGCCATACCCGGCTGTAAAGACGGGGTAGCTCCAGTATGCCGTCGTCCTCCGGTGGCGTGGTAGGCACCTTTGACGACGGGTTTTCCGGGGAGTTTTCCATACACTTCCTCCTGAGTCGCCGCGATCCGAAAGTTCAGTGGTAGGTGGCCCTTATAGGTCGCCTGGAAGCGCTCGACAACCGCCTGCACCTCGTCTGTGGACATCGGCTTGGCCGGCTTGCTGCCCAGCGCCGTGGAGGCCAGCCGGAACAGCGGGGCCACTGCCAGGCCGCGCTGTTCATGGTCGGCACGCGCCTCGGCGGTCAGCTCGCGGGCGCGGGTGTTGTCCTCACCCTCCATCGCCGGGGCCAGCCGGCCCTGCTCGCGGGCGGCCAGCAGCGCAGCGATGGCCTGCTCTTGCGCCAGGTCCTCGGCATCCATCCATGCCTCGTCGCTCAGGGCGTGCAGCGGGTCGGCGGCGTAGGGGTTGTACTCCACAATCTCGCGCTGGTGCATTTCGCGCAGGAACGCCGTCTCACCACGTGGGCTATCCACGCTGTCCGGGTCGTCGGCCAGCACGTCGGTGCGCAAGCCGCCGCGGCTGGCCTGCGTCACCGCCCGCGCCCGCTGCTTGGCGGTCATGTCGCGGGCCGCATCGACCTTGCGGGCGATGATGGCTTCGTCCTCCGTCTCGCCACCGTCAATTTCGCGGAAGTCGCGGGCCTGGGCAATCTCCTGGCCGAGGCGCTTGATCGCCCCCAGGTGGCCCAGGTACTCGCTGAACACTTGGTCGAGGGTGCGCTCGTCCACCTTCATCTTGCCGATGGCGTTCATCGCGCCGTACAGGGCCTCGTCCTCGGCCTTGGTCGGGCGGCGGTAATAGTGGCCCTTGCCGTCCCGCTCGCCCGCCATCATCTGTCGCCAGCGCTGCACGGCCTTCTCGGCAATCGGCTGGGTCTTGCGCACGGCGGCGGTGCGCTCGAGCAGGTCCTCGGCAAAGGCGTCCAGCAGCTCGGCCAGCGTGCCCAGCTTGTCCACCGCGTCGTCCA
>NZ_JBOY01000125.1:0-6920 GCF_000647775.1 Pseudomonas sp. RL
AAGCGGGGCGAGAACCTGGCCGTCGCGGTGGTGGACATCGGCGCCACCATGACCACCCTGAGCGTGCTGCTCAATGGCCGTACCTTATATACCCGCGAGCAGCTGTTTGGCGGTCGCCAGCTCACCGAGGAAATCCAGCGCCGTTACGGACTGACGCTCGAGGAGGCAGGCCTGGCCAAGCGCCAGGGCGGGCTGCCCGAGGATTACGAGCGCGAAGTGCTGCAACCGTTTCGCGAAGCGGTGGTGCAGCAGGTCTCTCGCTCCCTGCAGTTCTTCTTTGCATCCGGCCAGCTGCATGAGGTGGATTGCATCCTGCTGGCCGGCGGTACCGCCTCCATTCCCGGCCTTGCCCGTCTGATCGAGGAAAAACTCGGCACGACCACGCGGGTGGCCAACCCGTTTGCCGACATGACGCTCAACAGCCGCATCAATGCCGCGGCGCTCGCCGCCGACGCGCCAGCGCTGATGATCGCCTGCGGCCTGGCGATGAGGAGTTTTGACTGATGGCTCGCATCAACCTGCTTCCGTGGCGCGAGAAGCTGCGCGAAGAGCGCCGCAAGCGCTTCCTGGCAACGCTTGGCGGCGTGCTGGTCGCCGCGGCCGGCCTGCTGTTCCTCAGCGACCAGTACCTGAGCCTGTCCATCGAGCAGCAGAGCGCGCGCAACGATTACCTGCGCAAGGAAATCGCCGTGCTGGATGCCCGCATCAAGGAAATCAGCGAACTGCGCACCCGCCGTCAGCAACTGCTGGAGCGCATGAAGATCATCCAGGATCTGCAGGGCAACCGTCCGATCATCGTGCGGGTCTTCGACCAGATGGCGCGGACCTTGCCCGAGGGCGTGCATTTCAGCGAGCTGAGCATGACCGGCAAGAGCATCGCCATTCGCGGCGCCGCCGAATCCAACAGCAAGGTGTCCAGCCTGATGCGCAACCTGGATGGCTCCGACTGGCTGGCCGGGCCGAACCTCACCGAGGTCAAGGCCGTGACTTCCGGCGCGGTCGAACAGGCCAACGTCTTCCAGCTGACGGTGCAACAGGTGGTACCCGAGGTGCGTGAGGAAAAAGAGGTGAAGAAATGAGTCTCGCCCAATCCCTGGAAGGGCTGCGCAAGATCGACCTTGCCGACCTGGACCTCAACAACCTGGGTTCCTGGCCGGCGCCGGTCAAGGCCGTGGCTGCCGTGCTGCTGTTCGCGCTGACGCTGTTCATGGGCTACCAGTTGCATCTCAAGGAGCTGCAGGAACGCCTGGATCAGCAGCGCAACGAGGAAATCACTCTCAAGGAGCAGTTCTCCACCAAGGCCTTCCAGGCCGCCAACCTGGAGGCCTATCGGGCTCAGTTGGTGCAGATGGAGGAATCCTTCGGCGTCATGCTGCGCCAGCTGCCCAGCGACACCGAGGTGCCGGGGCTGCTGGAAGACATCACCCGCACCGGCCTGGGCAGCGGCCTGGAGTTCGAGGAGATCAAACTGCAGCCCGAGGTCGTGCAGCAGTTCTATATCGAGCTGCCGATCAAGATCAGCGTGGTGGGCGGCTACCACGACCTGGCGACCTTCGTCAGCGGCGTGGCCAGCCTGTCGCGCATCGTCACGCTGCATGATTTCGAGATCAAGCCGCTCAAGGATGGCAGCGCCAGCAAGCTGCGCATGGCCATCACCGCCAAGACCTACCGCTACAACGACAAGGGGGTGACGCCATGAGCCGCCTTCGCGCCGTGACGGTAGCCGCAGTGCTTGCCAGCCTGGCGGGCTGCGGTGCCGGCCACGATTTTCATGACCTGCAGGGCTACATGGATGAAGTGCGCGCCCGTCCGAAGGGGCGCATCGAGCCGATTCCCAGCTTCCAGCCCTACGAGGCCTTTACCTACAGCGCCGCCAATCTGCGCAGCCCATTCCAGCCGCCGATCCCCGTCGACCTGGCGCGTCAGCAGCGCGGCTCGAAGGACATCAAGCCCGACGAGAATCGCGTCCGGCAGTTCCTGGAGGGCTTCAACATCGAGATGTTCGAGATGGTGGGCAGCCTGTCCAACGCCGAGGGCATGTTCGCCCTGGTGCGGGGCGCTGGCGGCGTGCACCGGATTCGCATCGGCGACTACCTGGGGCGCAATCACGGAAAGGTGGTGGCGATTGAGACCGGCAAGGTCGATGTGCTGGAGATCGTCCCCGACGGCGATGGCGGCTGGCTCGAGCGGCCGCGCAGCATGACGCTCAAGGAGCGCTCCTGATGATCACTAACAACAGCCTGTCTGTACAACGGAACGCACGCATGAACAGCATTTTCCCGCGCCTCGGTCTGTCGCTGCTGGCGACCCTGCTCGCCCCGCACGCACTGGCGGCCACCCTGCAAAGCCTGGATGTCGCAGCCTTGCCGGGCGATCGGGTCGAACTAAAGCTCGGCTTCGACCAGCCGGTGTCCGCGCCGCGCGGCTACACCATCGATCAGCCGGCGCGCATCGCGCTCGACCTGCCCGGCGTGACCAGCCAGATCGGCGTGAAGAACCGCGAGCTGGGCATGGGCAATGCGCGCAGCCTGAACATCATGGAGGTCAAGGACCGCACCCGGCTGATCGTCAACCTCGACCGGCTGACGCCCTACAGCACCCGGGCCGACGGCAATCATCTGTATGTGGTGCTCGGCGAGAACGCCGTCGCGGGCGCGGCGCAGGTGCCGCTGGTTGCCAGTGTGCCGACGCCGCAGGCTGCGGCGGCCGGCGGGCGGGTGATTCGTGGCGTCGATTTCCAGCGCGGCGAGCAGGGTGAAGGCAACGTCATCATCGACCTGGGCGACCCGGCCATGGCGCCGGACATCCAGGAGCAGGGCGGACGCATCCGCCTGGAGTTCGCCCGCGCCCAGTTGCCCGAATCGCTGCGCCTGCGTCTGGACGTCAAGGATTTCGCCACCCCGGTGCAGTTCGTCAGCAGCGCGGTGCAGGGTGACAAGGTGGTGATCAGCGTCGAGCCCAGCGGGCAGTACGATTACATGGCCTTCCAGACCGACCGGCGCCTGACCCTTAGCGTCAAGCCGCTGACCGATCGCGAAATGGAACGCCGCAAGGCGGAGCGTTTCGCCTACACCGGCCAGAAGCTCTCGCTGAACTTCCAGGACATCGAAGTGCGCTCGGTGCTGCAGCTGATCGCCGACTTCACCAACCTGAACCTGGTGGCCAGTGACACCGTGCAGGGCAACATCACCCTGCGCCTGCAGAACGTGCCCTGGGACCAGGCGCTGGACCTTGTCCTCAAGACCAAGGGCCTCGACAAGCGCCAGGTGGGCAACGTGCTGCTGGTGGCGCCGGCCGCCGAGATCGCCGAGCGCGAGCGCCAGGAACTGGAAGCCCAGCGCCAGGTGGCCGAGCTGGCCCCGCTGCGCAAGGACGTGATCCAGCTGAACTATGCCAAGGCTTCCGAGATCGCCAAGCTGTACGAGTCGGAAGCCGCCAAGGGCACCCTCAAGGACGACATGCGCGGCTCGGTGATCTTCGACGACCGCACCAACAGCCTGCTGGTGACCCTGACCCAGGAGCGCATCGACGAGTTGCGGCGCATCGTCACCTTGCTGGACGTGCCGGTGCGCCAGGTGATGATCGAGGCGCGCATCGTCGAAGCCAACGTCGACTACGACAAGAGCCTCGGCGTGCGCTGGGGCGGCAGCCAGACGTTCGCCAACGACCGTGGCGTCTTCTACGGCAACGATGACCGTGGCGACGAGGGTGGCAAGAGCGGCGCGGACAGCAGCGGCAACTTCCCCTTCGTCGACCTGGGCGTGCTGGGTCGCACCTCGGGCTTCGGCATCGGCTACGTGACCGACAACCTGATCCTCGACCTCGAACTGACGGCCATGGAGAAGACCGGCAACGGCGAGATCGTCTCCCAGCCCAAGGTGGTCACCGCCGACAAGGAAACTGCCAAGATCCTCAAGGGCGCGGAGATTCCCTACCAGGAAGCCAGCTCCAGCGGCGCCACCTCGACCTCGTTCAAGGAAGCGGCGCTGTCGCTGGAGGTGACCCCGCAGATCACCCCGGACAACCGCATCATCATGGAAGTGAAGGTCAACAAGGACGCCCCGGATTTCGCCAACGCCATGAACGGCGTGCCGCCGATCAACAAGAACGAAGTCAACGCCAAGGTGCTGGTGGCCGACGGCGAGACCATCGTCATCGGCGGTGTGTTCTCCAATACCCAGATCAAGGGTGTGGAGAAGGTGCCCTTCCTGGGCGACGTGCCCTTCATCGGCCGACTGTTCCGCCGCGACATCGTGCAGGACAAGAAATCCGAGCTGCTGGTCTTCCTGACTCCGCGTATCATGCACAGCCAGGCGTTAGCTGTGAGTCGTTAGGGTTGTGCAAAATCTGATCATCGTGGGCCCGATGGGGGCTGGCAAAAGCACCATCGGGCGTCTGCTTGCCAAGGAACTGCGTCTGGACTTCAAGGACTCCGACAAGGAGATCGAGGTGCGTACCGGCGCGAACATCCCCTGGATCTTCGACGTCGAGGGCGAGCAGGGCTTCCGCGACCGCGAACAGGCCGTGCTGGCCGACCTCTGCCAGGAGCAGGGGCTGGTGATTGCCACCGGCGGCGGCGCGGTGATGCGCCCCGAGAACCGCCAGGCTCTGCGCGCCGGCGGCCGGGTGATCTACCTGCACACCTCGGTTGAGCAGCAACTGGCGCGCACCGCCCGCGATCGCAACCGCCCGCTGCTGCGCACCGCCAACCCCGGGCAGGTGCTGAGCGACTTGCTGGCCATCCGCGATCCGCTGTACCGCGAGATCGCCGACCTGATCATCGAGACCGACGAGCGACCGCCGCGCCTGGTGGTGCTGGAAATCCTCGCGCGCCTCAAGGAGCTTCCCGAGCGTTAATGCCGGCGTCTAACTGGGGTATCCTAGCTCCCTGATCAAATCGGGGGCCCCATGCAGACTCTTCAGGTCGATCTCGGAACGCGCAGTTATCCCATCTATATTGGCCGCGGCCTGCTCGACGACGGCGCGCTGCTGGCCCGCCATATCGTCGGCCGCCAGGTGGCCATCGTCAGCAACGAGACGGTGGCGCCTCTCTATCTCCAGCGCCTGTCAGCGGCACTCGCCGATTTCAAGCAGACCCACATCGTCCTGCCCGATGGCGAAGCCCACAAGAACTGGGAAACCCTGCAGCTGATCTTCGACGGCCTGCTGCAGGCCCGCCACGACCGGCGCACCACGGTGATCGCCCTGGGCGGCGGGGTGATCGGCGACATGGCCGGCTTTGCTGCCGCCTGTTACCAGCGCGGCGTGAACTTCATCCAGGTGCCCACCACGCTATTGTCCCAGGTCGATTCGTCGGTGGGCGGCAAGACGGGCATCAACCACCCGCTGGGCAAGAACATGATCGGCGCCTTCTACCAGCCGCAGGCGGTGCTGATCGACACCGCCAGCCTGGCCACCCTGCCGGCGCGTGAGCTTTCCGCCGGCCTGGCCGAGGTGATCAAGTACGGGTTGATCTGCGACGAGCCTTTCCTCGGCTGGCTGGAAACCAACATCGACGCGCTGCGCCAGCTTGACGATGCCGCCCTCAGCGAGGCGATCGAGCGTTCCTGCGCGGCGAAGGCCCGGGTGGTGGGTGCCGACGAGCGCGAATCAGGCATTCGCGCCACCCTGAACCTCGGCCATACCTTCGGCCACGCCATCGAAACCCACATGGGGTATGGCGTGTGGCTGCATGGCGAGGCCGTCGGTGCTGGCACCGTTATGGCGCTGGAGATGTCCCGTCGCCTGGGCTGGATTGCCGAAGCCGAGCGCGACCGCGGCATCCGCCTGCTGCGTCGTGCGGGCCTGCCGGTGGTACCGCCGCAGGAGATGACCCCCGAACACTTCCTCGAACACATGGCGGTGGACAAGAAGGTGCTCGACGGCCAGCTGCGCCTGGTGCTGCTGCAGCGGCTGGGCGAGGCGGTCGTCACCGCCGATTATCCACGTGAGGCCTTGCAGGCTACCCTGACTACCGATTACGCCGGCCTTGTCGACTCGCTAGGAGACGCCTGATTCATGAGCAGCCTTCACGCCGAGGACGTGTTCCTCAGCCACTACCAGTTCAGCCATGACCCCTTCGCCGCGCGGGTGCCCAACTTCAAGTTCTTCCCGGCGCAACGCAAGCCGCTGCTTGCCCAGCTGCTGCACCTGGCGCGCTACAGCCAGCTGCTGCTGCTGGTGACCGGGCCGCTGGGCAGTGGAAAGACCCTGCTCCGCCAGGCGCTGGTCGCCACCTGCAACAAGCAGACGGTGCTGCCGGTGGTGCTCAATGCGAATTCCGGCGGCAGCGCCCAGGCGCTGTTGCTGCAGATTTCCCAGGTGCTCGGGCTGCCGGATGCGGACTCGACGACTATCCAGCGACATGTCGAACAACTGGCGCTCACCGGCCAGGCGGTGTTCCTGCTGGTGGACGATGCCGAGCTGCTGAGCAGTGA
Organism: Pseudomonas sp. RL; assembly: GCF_000647775.1. Classification (NCBI taxonomy): domain Bacteria; kingdom Pseudomonadati; phylum Pseudomonadota; class Gammaproteobacteria; order Pseudomonadales; family Pseudomonadaceae; genus Pseudomonas; species Pseudomonas sp. RL. The sequence continues at coordinate 6,438 of NZ_JBOY01000125.1, forward strand.
AGCCCTGGCCGAGCTGCTGGTGCTGGCGCAGGGGCCTGAGGAAGGGCGTGCCCACGTGTTCCTGTTCGGCGAGGCACAGACCGTCGAACGTCTGACGGCGCTGAGTGGTGACGATCAGGAGCAGCGTTTCCATGTCATCGAGCTGCAGCCCTACAGCGAGGAGGAAACCCGGGATTACCTGGCGTTGCGCCTGGACGGCGCCGGTCAGGGCATCGGCCTGCTCAGCGACGAGCAGGTGCGGGAGATTCACCAGCGCTCCGGCGGCTGGCCGGGGCCGATCAACGAGGCTGCTCGTGACCTGATGGTCGAGGCCATGCTGGAGGAGCGCGGTCTGCTGCGCCCGGCGGGCTTCCAGTTCAACCTGCCGCGCAAGCATCAGCTCGGACTGCTCGGTATTCTGCTGGCCGTGGCGGCCGGTTGGCTGTGGCTGGGCAGTGGTGACGAGCCGGCCACTGACGCGCAGGTGTCGCCTGCCGCCGCACC
>NZ_JBOY01000126.1:0-3697 GCF_000647775.1 Pseudomonas sp. RL
CGTTCTTGCAGGTGATCGAGCAGGTGTGGCAGCCGATGCACTTGTCCAGGTTCATGACCATGCCGACTTGCGAGCGAATCTTCATTTCACGGCCTCCTGGGTGTAGTCGTTGCCTTCGCCATCCAGCCACTTCACATGCTTCATCTTGCGCACGATGACGAACTCGTCGCGGTTGGAGCCGACCGTGCCGTAGTAGTTGAACCCGTAGGACAGCTGGGCGTAGCCGCCAATCATGTGGGTGGGCTTGGGGCACACGCGGGTCACCGAGTTGTGGATGCCGCCCCGGGTGCCGGAGATCTCGCTGCCGGGGGTGTTCAGCAGGCGCTCCTGGGCGTGGTACATCAGCACCATGCCGGGCTTGACCCGCTGGCTGACTACCGCCCGGGCGGCCACCGCGCCGTTGGCGTTGTACAGCTCGACCCATTCGTTGTCTTCCAGGCCGATGCGCGCGGCATCGGTTTCCGAGATCCACACGATCGGCCCGCCACGCGACAGTTCCTGCATCAGCAGGTTGTCGCTGTAGGTGGAGTGGATGCCCCACTTCTGGTGCGGAGTGATCCAGTTGAGGAGGATTTCCGGGTTGCCGTTGCTGATCGCCTTGTGCTCGGCTACCGCCGCTGGCGCACGGGTGTCGATGGGCGGGCGGTAGACCATCAGGCTTTCGCCGAAATCGCGCATCCAGGGATGGTCCTGGTACAGCTGCTGGCGGCCGCTGAGGGTGCGCCAGGGGATCAGCTCGTGAACGTTGGTGTAGCCGGCGTTGTAGGAGACATGCTCGTCCTCCAGGCCGGACCAGGTGGGGCTGGAGATGATCTTGCGCGGCTGGGCGACCAGGTCGCGGAAGCGGATCTTCTCGTCATCCTTGGGCAGCGCCAGGTGGGTGTGATCGCGGCCGGTGATCCGTGACAGCGCTGCCCAGGCCTTGACCGCCACGTTGCCGTTGGTTTCCGGGGCGAGGGTGAGGATCATCTCGGCGGCGTCGGTGGCCGAGGCGAGGCGTGGGCGGCCTTTGGCCGGACCGTCTGGCTTGCGGTAGTTGAGCTTGCCGAGCAGTTCGACCTCGTCCTCGGTTTTCCAGGTGATGCCCTTGCCGCCGTTGCCCAGGGTGTCCAGCAGCGGTCCCACCGAGCTGAAGCGCTCCCACGTCTGGGGATAGTTGCGCTGCACCTCGACCAGCGACGGCATCGTCTTGCCGGGAATCGGCTCGCATTCGCCGCGCTTCCAGTCCAGCACCTCGGGCTGCGCCAGTTCGCCGGGGCTGTCATGCAGCAGTGGAACGGTGACCAGGTCGGTTTCCTCGCCCAGGTGGCCGAGGCAGACGCGCGAGAAGGCCTTGGCGATGCCGTCGTAGATATCCCAGTCGCTGCGCGCCTCCCACGCCGGGTCGGTGGCGGCGGTCAGCGGGTGGATGAACGGATGCATGTCCGAGGTATTGAGGTCGTTCTTCTCGTACCAGGTGGCGGTGGGCAGCACGATGTCCGAGTACAGGCAGGTGGTGGACATGCGGAAGTCCAGGGTCACCAGCAGGTCGAGCTTGCCCTCGCCGGGGTCGTCGCGCCAGACGACTTCCTCGGGCTTCTCGCCGCCGCCCTTGCTCAGGTCGTTGCCCAGCAGGTCGTGGCGGGTGCCGAGCAGGTAGCGCAGCATGTATTCGTGGCCCTTGCCGGAAGAGCCCAGCAGATTGGAACGCCAGACGAACAGGTTGCGCGGGAAGTTGGCCGGGTTGTCCGGGTCCTCGGCGGCGAAACGCAGCGCGCCGCTTTTCAGCTGATCGACCACGTGATCCGCGGTGCTTTTGCCGGCGGCGCGGGCCTCGGCGGCCAGGCGCAGTGGATTGCGATCCAGTTGGGGGGCCGAGGGCAGCCAGCCCATGCGTTCGGCGCGCACGTTGTAGTCGATCAGGCTGCCGCTGTACTTCTCCGGCGGCGCCAGCGGCGAGAGGATCTCGCGAACCTTGAGCTTCTCGAAGCGCCATTGGCTGGAATGGTTGTAGAAGAACGAGGTGCCGTTCATGTGGCGTGGCGGCCGGTGCCAGTCGAGGGAGAACGCCAGCGGCGTCCAGCCGGTCTGCGGGCGCAGCTTCTCCTGGCCGACGTAATGCGCCCAGCCACCACCGCTCTGCCCGACGCACCCGCATAGGATCAGCAGGTTGATCAGCCCACGGTAGGTCATGTCCATGTGATACCAGTGGTTCACCCCGGCGCCTACGATGATCATCGAACGGCCATGGGTCCGGTCGGCATTCTGGGCGAACTCGCGTGCCAGCCGGGTTACCTGGGCCGCCGGCACACCGGTGATGGCTTCCTGCCAGGCCGGCGTATAGGGCTTGGGCTGATCGTAGTCGGTGGCGCCATCATCGGTGCCACTGCCGCCGACCGTGGCTTGCAGACCCCGGTCGATGCCGTGGTTGGCGGCCACCAGATCGAACACCGTCACCGCCAGCACCGTGCTGCCATCGGCGCGCTTGAGCCGCTTGGCAGGCAGGTGGTGGTAGAGCACGTCGCGCACCTTCACATGGGGGAAGTGCTGATGCTCGATGCCGCCGAAATAGGGGAAGGCAACCCGGGTCACGTCGTCATGCCGGCCCAGCAGGGACAGCGCCAGGGATACGGGCTCGCCCTTGGCGTCCAGGGGCTCCAGGTTCCAGCGGCCGTCTTCGCCCCAGCGAAAGCCGATGGAACCGCGCGGCACCACCAGGCGGTCGCCGGTCTCGTCCCAGGCGACCGTCTTCCATTGCGGGTTGTTGTTCTGCCCCAGGTTGGCGACGAAGTCGCTGGCGCGCAGTTGCCGGCCGGGCACATAGCTGCCGTCGTCACGCAGTTCCAGCTCAACCAGCATCGGCAGGTCGGTGTAGCGGCGGACATAGTCGGTGAAGTAGCCGCTGGGGTTCTCCAGGTGGAATTCCTTGAAGATCACGTGGCCCATGGCGATGGCCAGCGCCGCGTCGGTGCCCTGCTTGGGGCTCAGCCACTCGTCGCAGAGCTTGGAGACTTCCGCATAGTCCGGGGTGATGGCCACCGTCTTGGTGCCCTTGTAGCGCACCTCGGTGAAGAAGTGCGCGTCCGGGCTGCGCGTCTGCGGCACGTTGGAGCCCCAGGCGATGATGTAGCCGGAGTTGTACCAGTCGGCGGATTCCGGCACGTCGGTCTGCTCGCCCCAGGTCTGCGGGCTGGAGGGCGGCAGGTCGCAGTACCAGTCGTAGAAGGAGAGGCACACCCCGCCGATCAGCGACAGGTAACGGGTGCCGGCCGCGTAGCTGACCATGGACATGGCCGGAATCGGCGAGAAGCCGATCACCCGGTCCGGGCCGTACTGCTTGACGGTGTAGACGTTGGCCGCGGCGATCAGCGTCTGCATCTCGTCCCAGTCGGCGCGCACGAAACCGCCGTGCCCGCGATCGTGCTTGTACAGGCGGGTCTTGGCCGGGTCTTCGACGATGCTCGCCCAGGCGTCCACCGGGTCCTTGTGCTGCTCCAGTGCCGCCCGCCATAGCTGGATGAGCGGTTTGCGGATCAGCGGGTACTTGAGCCGGTTGGCGCTGTAGAGGTACCAGCTGTAGCTGGCGCCGCGCGGACAGCCACGCGGTTCGTGGTTGGGCAGGTCGGGGCGGGTGCGTGGGTAATCGGTCTGTTGGGTTTCCCAGGTGACCAGGCCGTTCTTCACGTAGACCTTCCAGCTGCACGAGCCGGTGCAGTTC
>NZ_JBOY01000127.1:0-8160 GCF_000647775.1 Pseudomonas sp. RL
GCTGCGCCGGGTCACCGCCCTGCCAGACTTCGACCAGCGCGCTGGCGGCCAGCGCCGCCTGCCACTGCGCCAGGTCCAGGCCGGCGAGCAGTTGCGACGGCAGGCGCGTTTCACCGGCCTGTTCCCCTTCGGGCGGCAGGGACAGGGCGAAATCCGGCTCGTCGAGGGTGACGGCCAGGTCCAGGCACACATGACCCTGACCCAACTGGTGACTGGCCAGCGCGGCGGCCAGCAACAGCAGCGGCGAGGCCTGCGGCTCGCGTTCGCGCAGGAAGCCGACGAAGGCGCGGTCCAGCGGCCGCAACCAGCCCCGACGCACCCAGAGATCCAGTTGGGCGATCAATTGATCGCTCTCGCTCAGCACCTGGGAAAGCAGGGGATAGGCCTCGTCGCGCAGTTGCCGGGCCAACAGATCGAGATTCATGGGCAGACCTCCGCATGGCCGGCAAACAGGCGATCCAGCGCCTCGATCAGCGCGCGCGGCGGCCGCTCGGCATGCACGCCGTGGGCGCCGCCGCGCAGGAACAGGTAGAGCGCGCCGCCCATGTGCCGCTCGTAGTCGTAGTCGGGCAGGCGCGCCTTGAGCTGGCGGTGCAGGGCCAGCAGGTAGAGCACGTACTGCAGGTCGTAGCGCTTCTCCAGCACGGTCTGGCGCATGGCCTCGGCGTGGTAGGCCTGCGCATCGCCGCCCAGCCAGTTGGACTTGTAGTCGGCCACGTAGTAGCGCCCCTCGAACTCGAACACCAGGTCGATAAAGCCCTTGAACAGGCCGTTCAGCCGGCTCGGCGCCAGCGCCGGGCGCGGCGCGCCATCGAGGGTGTGGGCGCGCACCAGGGCATCGAGGCGCTGCACGTCCACCTGGCGGCTGGAGAACCAGAACTCCATCTCCACCTGGTAGTGGCCGAGATCGGCCAGGCGCAGCGGCCGCTCGCCGGCAGTCAACGGCAGCTGCAGGTAGCCCCCGAGCCAGGCATCCAGTGGATCGATCCACTGCTGCCAGCCGCGCAGCTGGCAGCGCCGGGCGAGCATTTCGCGCCGCGCGGCGGGGTTGTCCAGCGCCTCGGCGAAGCCCTCGCGGCCGGCCCATTCCAGCAGGCCGTGCAGGAAGGTGCCGGGCTGCGGACCGCGCGGAAAGCGGTGCAGCTCGGCGCCCTCGGCCGCGCCGGCGAATTCGCGGCTCTGCGCATCGTCGTCGTGGATCTTCTGGGCGGCCGGACTGTCCGGGGCTTCGATCGGCTCGACCGCATCGTCGCCGGCCAGCGCCAGGGCGCTGTAGGAGGCGATCCACCAGTGTTCCAGGGCGCGCCGTTTGGGCAGGCGCGCCTGCAGCGCGGCGTTGTCGGCGGCCGGCGGCGAGAAGCGTTGCTCGTCAGGCGACGGCGGCGCGGCGAGCTGGATCCCGGACCCGGCGGCCTGCAGCGCGGCCAGCCGGGGCGCCAGCTCGAAGGGCTCGCCGCCGGCCAGTACGTAGCCGACGGCCGAACGGTGCAGGCAGGACTCCTTGCCCTGGCGGCGCTTGAGCTCGGCCAGCCCCAGCCAGCAGGCGTGCCGGGCGCGGGTCAGCGCCACGTACAGCAGGCGCAGGTCCTCGCCCAGGCGTTCGCGGTCGGCGCGGTCCACGGCGGCGGCGTCCGGGCGCAGGTCGACCTGCAGCTCGCCCTGCCCGTCGTGGTAGCGAAGCGGCGGATCGCCCTCCACCGGGCGGTGCGAGCAGATGAACGGCAGGAACACCAGCGGGTATTCCAGGCCCTTGGACTTGTGGATGGTCACCACGCGCACCAGCGCATCATCGCTTTCCAGGCGCAGGATCTGCTCCTCGGCGCCCTGCCCCTGGCCGCCCAGGTGCTCGGCCAGGTGGCGGATCAGCGCCTGTTCGCCGTCCAGCTCGCCGGCGGCCTGCTGCAACAGCTCGGCCAGGTGCAGCAGGTTGGTCAGCGCGCGCTCGCCGTCGTCGCCGGCCATCAGCCGCTGCGGCAGCGCGAAGTCCTGCATCAGGTGGCGCAGCATCGGCAGCACGCCCTGCCGGCGCCATTGCTGGCGGTAGCCGCGGAACTGCATCACCCGCGCTTCCCAGGCCAGTTCGTCCTCGGTGAGCGCGTGCAGCTCGCTCAGCGAACGGCCGAGGGTGACGGTGGCCAGCGCGGCGCGCAGCAGGCGCTCGTCGTCCGGCTCGGCGCAGGCGCGCAGCCAGGCCAGCACATCGGCGGCCTCCTGGCTGTCGAAAACCGAGCTCTTGTCCGACAGGTACACGCTGCGCACCCCGCGCCGCGCCAGCTGCTGGCGGATGGCCCGGGCTTCGCGGCCGTCGCGCACCAGCACGGCGATGTCCGCCGGGCACAGCGGCTGCAACGTACCGTCGGCGCGCCGGAAACCGGTCTGGCCGGCCAGACCGAGGTTGAGCAGCCGGGTGATCTGCGTGGCGCTGGCGGCGGCCAGTTCGCGGCGATAGCGCTCGCCGCTGATCGGCGCCGCTTCGGCCAGGTGCCAGAGGGTCATCGCCGGCTGGGCCTCACCGTCGATCTCCAGCGTTTCCGGACGGCCGCGCGCGTTCACGCGGTGGAACGGCAGCGGGTTGCCCGCCTCGCCCTTGAACAGGAAGGCGCCCAGCGGCTGCCGCTCGGCGAACTGGAACAGGTCGTTGACTGCCTCGACCAGCGCCGTGCTGGAGCGGAAGTTGGTGTCCAGGCTGTGGTGGCGGCCTTCGGTGGCGGCGCGCGCCTTCAGGTAGGTGAAGATGTCGGCGCCACGGAAGGCGTAGATCGCCTGCTTGGGGTCGCCGATCAGCAGGATGGCGCAATCGTCGCGCGCCTCGCCGATGCCGTAGATGCGCTGGAAGATGCGGTACTGCAGCGGGTCGGTGTCCTGGAACTCGTCGATCAGCGCCATGGGGAACTGCCGGCGGATCACCTCGGCCAGCCGCGGGCCGCTGTCACCGGCCAGCGCGGCGTCCAGGCGGGTGAGCATGTCATCGAAGCCGATCTGCGCGCGCTGGCGCTTTTCCCGGTCGAAGCGCTGTTCGATCCACTGCACGGCATGGCGCAGCAGCGCCTCGTCCGGATCGGCCAGCGCGGCGAGCGCCGCCGGCAGCTCGGCGATGGCCTGCAGGCCCGGGTGCGCGAAGGGCGTGCCCTGTTTCCAGATCTCCGCCAGACCGTCCGCGGTCAGCCGGGCAAAACCGGTGCCGAGATCCAGCTGCACCGCCTCGGAATCGCTGGCCCAGGCCTTGAGCGCGTCGCACCAGCCGTTGTACCAGCGCGCCTGCAGGCGACGGCCGTCCACGACCTTGCGGGCGCAGGCATCATCCAGCAGGGTGCGCAGCTCCTCGGCCCACAGCGCCCAGGGTTCCTTGAGCGCGGCCAGGCGCTGGGCACGCTCGGCCAGCGCGGCTTCGATCAGCGCGCGGATATCGGCGTGCGCCACGCCAAGGCCCAGCCCGAGCAGCGGTCGCACCCGCTGGCGCAACTCGGCGGGGCTGCGCCAGTGCTGGTGCACCCAGCCCAGCGCGGCGCCGCGCAGCGGGTAGAAGTGTGCGCGCCAGAAGTCGTTCACCACCTCGGCCAGCAGGTCGCTCTGGTCGGCTTCCAGGGTCTGGGTGAACAGGCTGCCGCTGTCGAAGGCGTGCTCGCGCAGCATGCGCTGGCACCAGCTGTGGATGGTGGACACGGCGGCCTCGTCCATCCACTGCGCGGCGGTGTCCAGGCGCAGGGCGCAACGCGGCCAGTCGGCCGGCGGGTATTCGTTGCGCAGGGCGACCAGCAGCTCGTCCGGATCGGCCAGTTCACCCCGGAAATGCCGGGCGCTCTGCGCCAGGCGTGTGCGGATGCGGTCGCGCAGCTCCTGGGTGGCCGCCTCGGTGAAGGTCACCACGAGGATTTCCGGCGGCAGCAGTGCACGACCGAAGCCGCGTGCCTCGCCGCCGTGGCCGAGCACCAGGCGCACGTACAGCGCGGAGATGGTGAAGGTCTTGCCGGTGCCGGCGCTGGCCTCGATCAGCCGGCTGCCCGTGAGGGGCAGGTCCAGCGCCAGATTGGGTTTGTCACTCATGCCGGCACCTCCAGTGCCTGCCAGTCGGCCGCCACCAGCGGGCCGTACAGGGCGTTCCACAGATCGCGGGCGCCGTCGACCGCCAGCAGGCTGTCGTAATCGGCGAAGTAGCGGCGCAGGTCGGCGCTTTCGTCGCGCTCGCCGGGCGTCCGGAATGCGCCTTCGTAGGCGCTGCGGCCCGCCTCGTCGGCGCCTTCCAGCAGGTAGGCGCAGGCGGTCTTCGGCGCCAGCGGCAGCGGTTGCTGCAGGTTGCGCAGCCAGGCGTCCAGCAGCGCGCGCAGCGCAGTCTCCGCGGTTTGCGCCGGCAGCGGCGCCAGGCGCAGGCCACCGTCGCTGCCGAGCAGGACGGTGTGCAGCGACACGCGGCAGGCGCTGGCCAGCAGGTGGGCGACCCAGGGGCGCATCAGGTGGTGCCATTTGCGCTTCTTCGGCTGCAGACCCAGCGCGCCGGGCTGCACGCGCAGGCTGAGCAGTTCGCCGAGGGCATTGCGGCGCAACCCGGGCAGCCAGCCGCCGACCGTCAGCTCGCCGTGCTGGAAGCCTACCGCCTGGGGCGAGGCCACCGCCTCGGGCCACAGCGTCAGCAGATGCCGGCGGGCCTCCAGCAGGTCCGGCAGCGGTTCCAGCAGCGCCGCGCCATGCAGCTCGCCGAACCCGGACAGGGGCAGCAGGCCGCTGCGCTGCAGCAGCGCCGCCTGTTCCTCCAGGCGCTGGCGCGCGGCCTCTGCGTCGGTTTCATCGAGGGCCGCGCGCAGCAGCGCGTCGCGCAGGCTGTGACGCTGCAGGCCGTCCAGCTCGAAGCACTCCGCATCCGGCGGCGGCGGGTCGCCGTCGCGCAGGTGGAGCTTCAGGCGCAGCTGATGGAACTGGCGCAGCGGGTTGCGCAGGAAGTCCTGCAGGGTTTCCAGCTCGAGGGCGCCGTCCACCGGGTACGGCGGCAGGTCGCCTTCCGGCTGCTTGCCCGCCTCGCCCTGGTGCAGCGCCAGCCACTCGCTGGCGTAGCTGAACAGCTCGCCATCGGCGCCGAAATAGGCGGCGTTGAACGGCTGCAGCGGGTGTTCGCAGGTCAGCGCCGCGAGCAGCGCTTGGTCATCGTCTTCCCGACCGGCCAGCCGCCAGCCGGCGGCCAGGTGGTCGCGCAGCTGGCCGATCAGCACCGACGGCGGCTTCGCGCCGTTGTCGCGCACGCTGCGGCCGATCCAGCTGACGTACAGCTGCTCGCGCGCCGAGAGCAGCGCCTCCAGCAGCAGGTAGCGGTCGTCCTCGCGGCGCGAGCGGTCGCCGGGGCGGTAGTCGCCGCCCATCAGGTCGAAGTCCAGTGGCGCCTGGGTGCGCGGGTAGTCGCCGTCGTTCATGCCCAGCAGGCAGACCACGCGGAAGGGAATGGCGCGCATGGGCATCAAGGTGCAGAAGTTCACCGCGCCGCTGAGGAAGCGCTGGCCGAGGCTGGGCTGGTCCAGCGCGCCAAGCCAGGCCTCGCGCACCACGGTGAGCGGCAGTTCCTCGTGCAGCCCGGCCTCGCGGCACTGCTCCAGCCAGCCCTCCAGGGCCTGGAGCAACTGGCTGAGCAGCAGCTCGTCCTGCTCGTCGCTCGGGCGCAGGAACACCTCCAGCAGCGCACGCAGGCGTTCGCCCCACTGCAGCGCGGTGGCCGGCCGGGAGAGTTCCCGCCAGGCCAGCTGCAGGCGCTCGACCAGGGTGACCAGCGGGCCGAGCAGCGCCGCATCCAGGCCGCCGATCTCGGCGTAGGGCTCGATGCCGTCCAGCGGCACGCCCTCGCCCACCGCGTAGCCGAGCAGCATGCGCCGCAGGCCGAACAGCCAGCTGTTCTGCTCCAGATTCGCCGGCACGCCGAAGCGCTGGCGCTGCGCGGCGTCCAGCCCCCAGCGCACGCCGGCGCCCTCGATCCAGCGGTGCAGCTGCGGCAGGTCGCCCTCGGCGATGCCCAAGCGCGCGCGCAGCGCCGGCACGTCCAGCAGGTCGAGGATCTCGCTGACCGCGAAACGGCTGTCCGGCAGGTTGAGCAAATGCTCGACGGCGATCAGCAGCGGCTCGCGGCCGCGCCGACCCTGGTCGGCCAGGGTGAAGGGGATGAAGCGCGCATCGTCGCGAGCGAGCCGACCGAACACCGCCTGGATGTGCGGGGTGTAGCGGTCGATGTCCGGCACCATGACGATCACGTCGCGCGGATGCAGGCCGGGGTCGGCGCTGAAGCGTGCCAGCAACTGGTCGTGGAGGATCTCCACCTCGCGCTGGGGGCTGTGGGCGATGTGGAAGCGCAGCGAGCGGTCCCGCTGCGGGTCCAGCGCGGGCCAGCGTTCGCGGGTCTCGGCCAGCGGGCGCAGTTCGAGAATGTCGTCCTGCAGCTGACCGAGCAGCGAGGCCGGCGCGTCCTCGCTGAACAGGTCGATGCGCTGGGCGGGGAACAGCGCGCGGTAGTCATCGGGGCTGTCGTAGCTGTCCAGCAGGTTGATGTAGTCGCGGCCCTGCTTGCCCCAGGCGGCCAGCAGCGGCTGGGCGTGCTGGTGCAGCAGCTCGGCCGGCAGGTCGGCGGGCATGTCGGGACGCCGCTGCTGGCGGCGGTACTGATGGCGCAGCAGGTCCTTGTCGGCCACGATGTCCGCCCAGTGATGGCGGCAGGGGTTGTGCACGCAGAGCAGCACCTGGCTGAAGCGCGCCAGCGCGCCGAGCGCTTCCAGCGCCTGGGCCGGCAGCGAGGAAATGCCGAACACGATGACCCGGCGAGGCAGGCCGCGCGGCGCCTCGTGCGCTTCGCGCAGCCGGGCGAGGAAGCGCCGGTGCACGCCGGCGCGGCTCTGCGCCAGGCCCTCGGCACCCACGTCGGCGAGCAGCGCGCGCCACAGTTCGGCCTGCCAGCCCTGCTCCTCGGTCAGCGCCACGATCTGGCCGCTGGCCTTGCGCAGCTGGTCGCGGCCGGCGGCCCAGTCCTCCAGCCAGTCGGCGCGGTACACCTGGTACTGGTCGAACAGGTCGGCCAGGCGCTCGGCCAGTTGGTGACGCTTGCGCAGGTCGTCGTCCTCGGCGAGGAAGCGGCGCAGCGGAGTGAAGCTGTCGCGCTCCAGCAGCGCCGGCAGCAGGAGCATCAGGCGCCAGGTCAGCGGGCCCTTGTCGAGCAGCGACACGCGGGGAATCGCCTCGCGGCCGAGCACCGTGCGGTAGGCCTGCCAGAGAAAGGCGGCCGGCAGCTGCACGTCGATGGCGGCGGCGATGCCGCAGCCGCCGCCGTCCTCGCGCGGGTCCTCGGCCAGCGCCTGCTTGAGCCACTGCGCCACGCCGTTGCTGTGCACCAGCACCACTTCGTTTTCCAGCGGGCGCAGCGGATAGCGCCCCATCCAGGCCACCGCCAGCTCGCGCAGCGCGTCCAGGCGGTTGCCGTGGACGATCATGAAGCCGGGCGTCAGGGGCTGATCTGCGGTCATGGAGTGTCCTCACCTCGAAGACCGCCATGGTAGTGGCTAAGCGCGACGGGACACAGGCTGGACGGACGGACAGGTAAAGTTTTCGCGCAGATACGCAGGCCACATTCCTGCGCTGGCGCAAATGCGCAGTCATGGCGCATGGCTATACTGGCGCGCCCATCGGCTCTGACACCTCCCTGCCATGCCTTCCATCTACCAGCTCAAACCCCGTTTCCAGGCCCTGCTGCGTCCGCTGGTGCACCGGCTGCACGACGCCGGGATCACCGCCAACCAGGTCACCCTGGCCGCCTGCGCCGGCTCGCTGGCGATCGCCGGACTGGTGGCGCTGTTCGCCGAGCAGCGCGGGCTGTTCGCGCTGATTCCGCTGTGGATGACCCTGCGCATGGCGCTGAACGCCATCGACGGCATGCTCGCCCGGGAATTCGGCCAGCAGAGCACCCTGGGCGCCTACCTCAACGAGCTGTGCGACCTGGTCTCGGATACCGCGCTGTACATGCCCTTCCTACTGCTGCCCGGCGTCAGCCCGCTGTGGCTGGTGCTGGTGCTGCTGCTCGCGCTGCTCAGCGAGTACGCCGGGGTGATGGGCCCGCTGGCCGGCGCCTCGCGCCGCTACGACGGCCCGATGGGCAAGAGCGACCGCGCCTTCTGCTTCGGCGCGCTGGGCGCCGGGGTCGCC
>NZ_JBOY01000128.1:0-18872 GCF_000647775.1 Pseudomonas sp. RL
TGCGAACTTGGTCCCTCATCCCCGACAGGCACAAACATACAAGCGAATTCATTCCCGAGCGTCTGGTTTCGGCCGCCGAAAAGCTCGCGGACAGGTCCGCTCCCACAATGAGAGAGGCCGCCATGCACCCCGGCGGTCTTCGGCATCCTGTCACAACCCTGAGCGGGTCTTCGCGGTCTACTGCCGCATACCCACCCGCAAGGAGAACCATCATGCGCACCCCGCCCCGCCTGCTCTGCGTCGCCCTCGGTGGCGCGCTGCTCACTCAATTGTCCGCCTGCGGCACACTGTTCTACCCGGAACGGCGCGGCCAGATCGACGGCAAGCTCGACCCGGTGGTGTTCGCTCTGGATGCCGTCGGCCTGCTGCTGTACATCGTTCCCGGACTGATCGCCCTGGGCATCGACTTCGCCACCGGGGCCATCTACCTGCCCGGCGGCGAGAAATACTCGGTGGCGCCGGAAGCGTTGCGCGACGCGGTGGACAACCAGGGGCAGGTGAACCGTCAGCGGCTTCGTGCCATCATCCGCGAGGCCAGCGGCCGCGACCTGCCCCTCGACCACCCCGGTGTGATCGAGCACCACGGCAGTGTGGAGCAGCTGGCCGCCTACGGCCTGCGGCCGTCCGCCTGATATCCCGAAGGAGCCCCGCGCAATATGAAGGTCCCCGAACAGCACGCCCGTCTGCTGCGCCTGGCCACCGGCGCCGCACTGGCCACGGCCCTCACCCTGGCCCTGGTCAAGGCGGTGGCCTGGTGGCTGAGCGGTTCGGTGAGCCTGCTGGCGGGGCTCACCGATTCCCTGCTGGACGGCGCCGCCTCGCTGCTCAACCTGATTGCCGTGCATTACTCGCTGCGCCCGGCCGACGACGACCACCGCTACGGCCATGGCAAGGCGGAGGCCCTGGCCGGACTCGGCCAGGCGCTGTTCATCGGCGTCAGCGCAGTCCTGGTGGCGATCCATGGCGTGCAACGCCTGCTCGACCCGCAACCGCTGGGCGACACCGATGCCGGTATCGCGGTGATGGTCTTGTCGATCGTGCTCACCGCCGTGCTGCTGCTGTTCCAGCGCCATGTGGTGCGCACCACCGGCTCCACGGCGATCCATGCCGACTCCCTGCACTACCGCTCCGACCTGCTGCTCAACGCCAGCATCCTGGTCGCGCTGTTGCTGGCCGGTGCCGGCCTGCTCTGGCTGGACGCGGCCTTCGGCATCGGCATTGCCGGCATCATCCTGTGGAGCGCGCTGGGCATCGTGCGCGAGGCCGCCGCTGTGCTGATGGACGAGGAACTGGCGCCGCAGCACACCGAGCGCATGCATGCGCTGGCCTGCGGGGTGCCGGATGTGCTGGGCGCCCACGACCTGCGCACCCGCCGCTCCGGCACCCTGTGGTTCGTGCAGATGCACGTGGAGCTGCCCGCCGAGCTGACGCTGGAAGAGGCCCATGCGCGCTGCGAGGCGGTGAGCGCGGCTATTCGCGCCGAGTTTCCGCAGAGCGATGTGCTGGTGCATGCCGATCCGTGCCACACCCCGGAAGGCATCGCCCTGTAGAAGCGTCCCCGCCAATTTTTTCGGGACATAAAAAAGGGGAAGCCGGTCGGCTTCCCCAGTCAATTCTTCATCGCTCCGCTCCCGGCGAGGGTATCGCCGTTGCCTGTCGCCAGCCTGGTTGGGCGGGCGGACCCGGGTGCCGTGCGACGTGGTGAGTCGCCGGCGACGGTGCCCCTGGTTGGAGGCGACCGCTGGAGGTTCCGGGCCTTCGAAGTTGGAGCCAGTGTACGCCAGCAGGCGCGATCAGAGATTGCGAAGATTGCGCGACAAGCCGCCGCTTGCGCAATCAAAGAACGCAGGAGCACTATTCTCGGCAATCTTTCCACAAAGAGAGCGCCGCGATGAGCACGCTGGACCGTTACGACCTGAACATCCTCGCCGAACTGCAGCGCAACGCGCGCATCTCCAACCAGGAGCTGGCCGAGCGCATCGGCCTGTCGCCTTCGCCCTGCTCGCGGCGGGTCAAGCAACTGGAGGACGAGGGCTACATCGTGCGCCAGGTGGCGCTGCTGGATCGCAAGAAGCTCGGCCTGACGCTGACCGCCTACGTGCTGATCGGCATGGACCGCCACACCCCGGAGCGCTTCGAGCATTTCCAGGAAAAGATCCGCCAGCACCCGGAAGTGGTGGAATGCTGCGTGATCACCGGCATGGAGGCGGACATCCTGCTCAAGGTGGTAGTCGAGGACATGGACCACTACCAGGCCTTCCTGCTCGGCAACCTGACGCGCATCGAGGGGGTCAGCAGCGTGCGCTCGAGCTTCGTGCTCAACCAGGTGATCGCCAGCACCGAGCTGCCGCTCAACCATCTGCGCGGCTGAGTCGAACCGGCAAACGTGACGCGGCGCACGCCGCCGCGTGCTCCTCGCCAGGCTGCCAAGGGGGCGCCTGCGTATAATCTCGCCCGCTTGATATCCGCCTTGCGTGGCCGCGCGCGGCAAGTCCGGCCCAGACCGGATCCCCAAACGCCCATCGATCCTTCCGTGGTGTGCCACAGGAATTCAGGCACCGAAGCCTGCGACTCCGATCGCGTCCGATGAATGCCCCCGCGCTGCGGGCAGGCTGCGTCGTTCGCGCGTCGGCGCGGCTGCCTCCTACCCGCATGGAACAAGGACAGATCGATGAGTCCCGCCGACAGCCTGATGCACAGCTATGGCCGCTGCTGTGCCAGCCCCACCTTTTTCGATGATTTCTACCGCAGCTTCCTGGCCAGCTCCGCCGAAGTGCGCGCCAAGTTCGTCAACACCGACATGACTGGCCAGAAGCAGCTGCTGCGCCAGGGCATCCTCAATCTGGTGATGTACAGCCGCGGGCTGCCGGATACCAAGCTGCGCGCCCTCGGCGCCTCGCATGCGCGCAGCGGCCTGGATATCCGTCCCGAACTTTACGAGCTGTGGCTGACGGCGCTGCTGCAGACCATCCGCGAGCATGACCGCGAGTGCACCGCGCAGACCCTGCAGACCTGGCGCGAGGCGCTGGGCAAGGGCATCGCGGTGATCCAGTCGCACTACTGAGCGGCACCGACGGGGCAACCGCAGCTGCCCACCACGCAGCACGGGCGTATACTCCCGCGCTTTGCCCCGTCACGAGGTCGCCATGGAAACCGAACAGTTCGAAGCCCTGATGATGTATGTGCTTGTAGGCGGACTGATCCTGTTCATGTTCTTCATCATCTGGGACCTGGCCAAGAAGTCGAAGGCCGGCCGCCTGGGCACCGCCATCCTGTTTCTCGGCCTGGGCCTGTGCCTGGTGGCCTTCCTGGCCAAGCCGCTGATCACCTACGTGCTGGAGCTGTTTCTGGAGTCCTGAGGCACTCGCGCCATTGTCAGACACGTTTCGATCGCAACTGACGCCATCGTAGGGCGGTCGCGTTTTTCCGGCCGCCACTGCGGTGCACGCCGATGCCGTGTCCGGTGGCCAACGCTGTGCGTTGACCAGAGCGCCGAAGCGCTCAATCCAGCCGCGCCGGCAGTTCGCGCCATTCGCCGGGTTGCAGGCCGTCCAGGCTCCAGGGTCCGATGCGCACCCGCACCAGGCGCAGGGTCGGCAGGCCCACGGCGGCGGTCATGCGCCGCACCTGGCGGTTGCGACCCTCGCGAATCACCAGCTCCAGCCAGGCGGTCGGCACGCTCTTGCGAAAACGCACCGGCGGATGGCGCTCCCAGAGCGTTGGCTCAGCGAGCAGGCGCGCCTCGGCCGGCAGGGTCGGCCCATCGTTCAGCGCCACGCCTTCGCGCAGCCGCTGCAACTGCTCCTCGCTCGGTTCGCCTTCCACCTGAACCCAGTAAGTCTTGGCCAGCTTATGTTTCGGGTCGGCGATGCGCGCCTGCAGGCGACCGTCGTTGGTCAGCAGCAGCAGTCCCTCGCTGTCACGATCCAGCCGCCCGGCCGGGTAGACGCCCGACACCGGCACGAAGTCCTTCAAGGTGGCACGGCCCTGATCGTCGTTGAACTGGGTGAGCACGTCGAAGGGCTTGTTGAGCAGGATCAGTCGCGGCTCGGCCGGCGGCGCCTTGGCCACCCGGCGCGGCGTGGGACGGCGGGAAACGGGAGGACGGGGACGCGACATGCCGGGAAACCTGCGAGCACAACGGGGCGCGCAGTGTAACCCAGGGCTGTGAGGGCGAACGTGTTCGCGAGCTTCCGGCGTCGGCCTGCAACCTGGCCGGGCCGCCCAAAGAGCTCGCGGACAAGTCCGCCCCACAGAAAACTCGGGTAGCGCCACTCAGCGCTGGAAGCGCTCCACCAGGGCGTGCATGGCGCTTGAGGTTTCGCTGAGCTCGCGGCCAACCTCGGCCGATTGTTCGGCCAGCCCGGCGTTGTGCTCGGCGACCTGGGCGATGGCGGTAATCTGCCGGGCCACCTCGTCGGCCACCTGGGCCTGCTGCTCGGTGGCGGCGGCCATCTGCAGCCCCATGTCGCGGATCTCGCCCACGGCCTGACGGATGCCCAGCAGCGCCTGCTGGCTGGCAATCACCTGGGCCAGACCGGCGGTGGCCTCCTCGCGGCCAACGCGGGCAATGCGCACAGCGCCGTCACTGCCCTCGTGCAGCGTCTGCAGGACGGCTTGGATCGCCTCGGTCGCCTCACGGGTGCGCTGCGACAGCTCGCGCACCTCGCCCGCGACCACAGCGAAGCCTCGCCCCTGCTCGCCGGCCCGCGCCGCTTCGATGGCGGCGTTGAGCGCCAGCAGGTTGGTCTGCTCGGAGATCGCCCGGATCATGCCGGCGGCCTGGTCGATGCTGCGGGTTTCCCGCGCCAGCCCCTCCACCGTGTCGCTGATGGCCGCGACACGGCGGGCCAGTCCATCGATCTGCGCCCGTGCCTTCTCCGCCTCGCCGGCACCCTGCCCGGCCAGACTGTCGACCCGGCAGGCCTCGTCGGCAGAGCGCTGGACCATGCCCGACACCTCGCCGATCGAAGCGGCCATCTGCTGCATGGCGACCGCCGCCTGGTGCGCCTCATGCCGCTGGCTCTGCAGCGACGCTTCGGTATCCCGGGTCAGCAGACCACTGCGTGTGGCCAGCGCGGCGGCCTGGTCGGCGTAGTCATCCAGACGGCTGAGCAAGGTGCGCAGGCGCGCCTGCTCGCTGATCAGCGCCATGTGCATGCGTGCCGGCCGGCCGCGCAGGTCACTGAAGCTGCGCGCCACCAGCTCGCTGTCGAAGGCGCCCTGCATGTTGCGTTGCAACCGATCCAGCAGCCGTTGCTGCGCGGAATGCTGTGCGAAATACAGAATGGGCAGGGTGACCAGCGCCACCCCGAGGCCGAACGTCGGCGACCAGAGCGCCGCCAGCAGCGCGGGCACGCTGGCCAGGAACGGCGTCGCCCACTGCGCTGCCAACCCCTGGGAACGGCGCTTGAAACCCTGCTCGGTCACTTCTGCGTACAGGGCACTGGCGCGGCGCACCTGATCGGGCTCCGGTCGGATACGCACCGACTCGTAGCCGACCAGCACACCCTCCTGGTGGATCGGCGTCACATAGGCGCAGACCCAATAGAAATCGCCGTTCTTGCAGCGATTCTTGACGATGCCCATCCAGGGCCGACCATCCTTGAGGTGCCGCCACATGTGGCCGAAGACTGCCTTGGGCATATCCGGGTGGCGCACCAGATTATGGTGGCTGCCCAGCAGCTCCTCGCGGGAGTAGCCACTGACAGCCGCAAATTCATCGTTGCAGTAGGTGATGACGCCACGGGGATCGGTGGCCGAGATCAAGCGCTGTTCGGCGGGGAAGAGGCGTTCGCGGTCCGTGGTAAGCGCAGTGCGCGCCATGGCCAACTCCATTTGGGCATTTGAACGCGGCATGATGTCCCAATAACACCACAGAGACAACGGGAATTTTGACGCCAATAAAATTACATCGCATCGTGCCGCGATACGCGCCCTTCTCCCTCCATTCCTACGCTATGACCTCACCTTCAGGTAGTTCTCGGCCCAGGCCGCATACTGCTCGGCCTCCGAGTAGCGTGCGACCAGTTCCTTGGTTTCCAGCACGCCGGTGTCGATGCGGCGCTGCTCGCGCAGGCAGTCGTAAGTGGCCTTCAGCGCGGCGTAGTAGGCTGCGTGCCCGCTGACCACGATGCGCACGCCGAGGCGGGCCAGGCGGGCCTGGTCGCGCAGCTTGGGGTTGCCGTAGGTGATCAGCATCTTGGGGATGTCGATGTGCGGCACGATCTGCTCCAGGTGCTCGAAATCCTCGATGCCGACCAGGCAGATGCCGTCGACGCCGGCCGCCTGGTAGGCGCGGGCGCGGGTGATGGTTTCCTCCAGGCCGCTGCCGGCGTTGGTGCGCGCCAGGATGCTCAGCGCCGGGTCGATGCGCGCCTCCAGCGCCGCCTTGAGCTTGCCGACCGCCTCGTCGATGCCGATCAGGTCCACCGCCTTGCCGCCGAAACGCGCCGGCAGCACGGTGTCCTCGATGGTCAGCGCGGCGATGCCGTTGCGTTCCAGCTCGGTGACGGTGCGCATCACGTTGAGGGCGTTGCCGTAGCCGTGGTCGGCGTCGGCCAGTACCGGCAGGGTGGCGACGCGGCCGATGCGCGCCGCCTGCTCGACGAACTCGCTGAGGGTGATCAGCGCGATGTCCGGCGCAGCCAGCACTTCCAGCGAGGCCACCGAGCCGCCGAGGATGCCGACCTCGAAACCGAGGTCGCCGGCCATGCGGGCGGACATCGGGTCGAACACCGAGGCACAGTGGTAGCAGGCATCGGAGGCCAGGAGTGCGCGAAATGCCTCGCGCAGGCTATGGGGAGAAACGCGTTGCATGATCATCCTTCACAGGCAATGGCGCAGCACGGCTGCGCGTGGCACGACTCATCCCTGAGAAAGTCTTTGCAAACAAAGAGTTGAAGCTCCTTGAGCGCCATGGTGGGCGCTCGGCTCGCCCTTGTACAGAGGGCAACCACTAACGGAACGGCGGCTCGTCGAAACTGCGCAACTTGCGCGAATGCAGCGAATCGAGCTGACCGCGCAGCAAGTCCAGCGCGGCGATGCCGATGCGCAGGTGCTGGTTCACCGCGCGCTCGTAGAAGGCATTGGCGGCACCGGGCAGCTTGATCTCGCTGTGCAGCGGCTTGTCGGAGACGCACAGCAGCGTGCCGTAGGGCACGCGCAAGCGATAACCCTGGGCGGCGATGGTGCCGCTTTCCATGTCCACCGCAACAGCGCGCGCCAGGTTGATCAGCGGGCGCTCCTGGGCCCAGCGCAATTCCCAGTTGCGGTCGTCGTAGGTCAGCACGGTCCCGGTGCGCAGGCGCTTCTTAAGCGCCTCGCCCTGCTCGCCGGTGACGGTGGCGGCGGCCTCCTGCAGCGCCTGCTGCACCTCGGCCAGCGCCGGCAGCGGGATATTCGGCGGCAGCACGCGGTCGAGGATGCCGTCGCGGCGCATGTAGGCGTGGGCCAGCACGTAGTCGCCGATGGTCTGCGACTGCCGCAGCCCGCCGCAGTGGCCGATCATCAGCCAGCAGTGCGGACGCAGCACGGCCAGGTGGTCGGTGATGTTCTTGGCGTTGGACGGGCCGACGCCGATGTTCACCAGCGTCACACCGTGGCCGTCGTCGGCCACCAGGTGGTAGGCCGGCATCTGGTAGCGGTGCCAGAGCACGCTGTCGATCATCGCCTGCATCTCGCCTTCTTCCATGCCCTTGGCGATCACCACGTTGCCGGGCAGCACCATGCGCACGTAGCGCGGGTTGTCGCGCAGCTGGTCGAGGCCGTAGCGGATGAACTGGTCCACGTAGCGGTGGTAGTTGGTCAGCAGGATCCACGGCTGCACATGCTGCCAGCCGCTGCCGGTGTAGTGCTGCAGGCGCTTGAGGGAGAAATCCACCCGCGCCGCGTCGAACAGCGCCAGCGGCATCTGCTCGGCGTGCTGCCAGTCATACAGGCCGTCGGCCACCTCGTCGCTGGCCGCCGACAGGTCGGTGCTGGGGAACACCCGCGCCAGCTCCGCCGCCGTCACCCCGCTGCCGGCCAGCTCGTCGCCCTGCGCCACCACGTAGGGATAGGGAATGCTGCGGTCGCTGATCCCCACTTCCACCTGCAGGGTGAAATCGCTCATCAGCGGCCGCAACTGGTCAAGCAGATAGCCGCGAAACGCCTGGGGCTGGGTGATGGTGACGCTGTACACCCCCGGCACCTGCACCTTGGCGTAGGCCCGGGTGCTGGACGAGGTCTCGCCGCTCTTCAGGTAGGTGATGCGCAGCTCGGGGTAGCGGAACAGCGCGCGCTGCGCCTCATCCGGCACCACGCGCTCCTTGAAGTAGCGCTTGAGCGCCTGGCTGAGCGCCGAGGCGGCCTGCTGGTAGAGCTCGGCCAGACGGTCCACGGCCTGTTCGGGGGTGGTGACGAGGGTGAAGGTGTCGGAAAGGGTCACGGCGGGCATCCTGATTACCGGTGGGCACGATCATGCGGCAAGTTTACGTCGAGGCGATGACAGTGCGGCACTCAAAGCGCGAACGCCAGGTTCACCAGCGCCCCACCGAGCACCAGCCAGAGCGCCAGGCCGCCGGCCAGCAGCATCGGCCGCAGCCCGGCCTGGCGGATGCCGTGCCCAGGCCGAGGGCGGCCATCGCCATGGCCAGCAGCCAGTCGTCGAGCCGCACCAGCGCCTGCACCACACCGGCGGGCAGCAGATGCAGCGAATTGAAGCCGACCACGGCGACGAAGCCGAGCGCGAACCAGGGGAAGTGCCGGTGCGCCGCGCCCGCCTCGCCGGACGCCTCGCGACGCCCCAGACACTGCGCCAGCAACAGCAGGAACGGCGCCAGCAGCATCACCCGGATCATCTTGGCGATCACCGCCGCCTCGCCGGTCTCGGCACTCACCGCACTGCCGGCGGCGACCACCTGGGCCACCTCGTGCAGGGTGGAGCCGATGTAGATGCCGTAGGCATGGGCGTCCAGTCGCAGCGTGTCGGCAAGCAGATGGAACAGCCAGGGATAAAGGAACATGCCCAGGGTGCCGAACAGCACCACGGTGGAGATGGCCACCGCCACCTTGCCGGCTTCGGCCCTGAGCAAGGGTTCGGTGGCGGCCACCGCGGCGGCACCGCAGATGCTGCTGCCGGCGCCGATCAGCACCGTGGTGTGGCGATCCAGCCCGAACACCCGGCGGCCCAGCCAGCAGGCCAGCAGAAAGGTCGAGGTGAGCATCAGCACATCGATGAGCACCGCCGTCATGCCCACCGCGGCCAGTTGCTCCAGGCCGAGCCGAAAGCCATACAGAACGATGCCGAGCCGCAGCAGCCGCTGCCTGGCCAGCGCCACCCCCGAGTCGCACAGCCCGCGCAATGCCGGATACAGGCTGTTGCCAAGCAGCATGCCGAGCAGGATCGCCAGGGTCAGCGCGCCCAGCCCCCAGCCCTTCAACGGCCCCTCGGCCGCCCACAGAGCCACCGCCGCCACCGCCCCGCTCAGCACCAACCCCGGAACCACACCCAGCGCACCAGCCAGGCCGCGCGCCTTATACATAAGGAGAGCCATCGTTACCTCCGTAGAACACGGAGCGCACGGTAAGGCGTTCGAGCGACTAATAAAAACGGGTTATATCGTTATTCCATATCTGCGAAATCGATTAAAACCGTGAATTTAAAATACAAAGCAGATAAAAACCATCCCTCATGCCCGTACGGAAATTCCAGCGAACCCCGCTGAAAGCGACGCGGGCGCGTTCAGCTCCCCCACCGCCTGCTCGACCTGCTCCAGCTGCTCCTCGATGTCCTTGATGCGCTTCTGGTCGTCGCGGTCGGCCTTGCGTTGTGCGGCCTTGGCCAGTGCGAGCAAGGCCTTGAGTTCGCGCAGGGCCTTTTCCAGCAGGTCGGCGTCGGCGCGGCGCTGGGCCTGCTGGCTGTCGGCCGAGGCGGGAGCCAGGGTCGGAGCGTCGTCGGTGGCAGGCGGGTCCTGCGGGTCGGCCTTGGCGTCCAGGGCGGCAAGTTCGCGTTCGGCCTGGGTTACCTGTGCTTCGGCCTCGCGCTGCTCGTCCGACGACTCGGCCATTTCGCTGGCCTGAGCGTGGTCGCCGGCCGGAGCGGCAGGCGGCGCACCCGAAGCGGGTACGCCGGCTTCGGTGTAGAGCGCGCCCTGCGCCAGTCCGGACGAGGCCGAGCCACCGCTGCCACTGTCCTTGAGCACCTCGCTCGCCGAGGCCAGAGCGCCGGCCAGTTGCTTGAGCTCGCGCAGCAGCGCCTTGGAGCCGCCGAACAGCAGGATCAAGCGCTTGAGCATCTGGATGCGTTCGCGGATCTGCGCGACCTGCTCGCGGGCGCTGCTCTTGCGCGCCTCGTCGAAGCGCGTGGTGAGCGAATCACCGAAGGCGCGGGCCGTCTCGCTGGCCCTTTTCAAGGCTGCGCCGAGCGTCAGCTGCGCGGCGGTTTTCGGGTCGGCATCCACAGCGGCTGGCTGAGTACTCCGCGAAGCGGTCTCGTCGCTGCGACGCACGGTGGGTAGCTTTGATACAGAGGAAGGGAAGTCGAAACGGATGGCCATGGTTGCACTCCTTGCGGTGTCCAACCGTTTATCGGCCGAGCGGTGGTGAAGTTGACGGGCGGACCCGGACAGGCCCGCCCGATGCGCTACGCTAGATGCGGCGCGCTGCGCGCCAGCAGCGCTTCGATCTCCAGTCCGCGCGGCAGGGTGCCGTACACGCGCCCGCGCCCTTCCAGACGGCTGGCGAGGAAGGCGTCGGACACCGCCGCGTTGCCGGCCTCCAGCAGCAGCTTGGCCTGCAGGGCCACAGCCACGTCCTCGGTGAGCTGGCGGGCGCGGTAATGGATGTCGCTGGTGTCGGCGAAAGCGTCCTTCAGGCGCTGGATATGCGCCGCCAGGCGGGCATCGCCGTGGCCGTCGCCCAGCTCGCTGAACAGCGCGTCCAGCACGCCGGGCTCCTTGGACAGCGCGCGCAGCACGTCCAGGCACTGCACGTTGCCGGAGCCTTCCCAGATGGAGTTGACCGGCGCCTCGCGGTACAGGCGCGGCAGGATGGTTTCCTCGACGTAGCCGGCGCCGCCCAGGCATTCGCTGGCCTCGGCGATCATTTCCGGGGCGCGCTTGCAGATCCAGTACTTGCCGATGGCGGTGACCAGGCGGGCGAAGCGCGCTTCCTGCGGATCGTCCGGGTTGTCCAGCGCGCGGCCCATGCGCATCGTCAGCGCCAGCGCGGCCTCGCTTTCCAGGGCCAGGTCGGCCAGCACGTTCTGCATCAGCGGCTGCTCGATCAGCCGCTTGCCGCCGACCTGGCGGTGCGCGCAGTGGTGCAGCGCCTGGGTCAGCGCCTGACGCATCAGCGCGCTGGAGCCGACCATGCAGTCGAAGCGGGTCATGGCGACCATCTCGATGATGGTCGGCACGCCGCGCCCTTCCTCGCCGATCATCCAGGCCAGCGCGCCGCGGTATTCGATCTCGCTGGAGGCGTTGGCCCAGTTGCCCAGCTTGTTCTTCAGGCGCTGGATGTAGAACTGATTGCGCGTGCCGTCCGGACGGTGGCGCGGCAGCAGGAAGCAGGACAGGCCCTTGTCGGTCTGCGCCAGGGTCAGGAAGGCGTCGCACATGGGCGCCGAGCAGAACCACTTGTGGCCCACCAGCTCATAAGGCTGGCCGGGGCCGCCGGCGCCGATCGGATGGGCGCGAGTGGTGTTGGCGCGTACGTCGGTGCCGCCCTGTTTCT
This sequence comes from Pseudomonas sp. RL, assembly GCF_000647775.1. Classification (NCBI taxonomy): domain Bacteria; kingdom Pseudomonadati; phylum Pseudomonadota; class Gammaproteobacteria; order Pseudomonadales; family Pseudomonadaceae; genus Pseudomonas; species Pseudomonas sp. RL. Next base: position 11,716 of record NZ_JBOY01000128.1, read on the forward strand.
CGGTCATCGCCATGCCGATGGTCACACCGGCCTTCTGCTCCATGGGCACGTTGCGCGGGTCGTACTCGGTGGCGAGGATCTTCGGCAGCCAGGTGGATGCGATGTCCGCTTGCAGCCTGAGCGCCGGCACGGCGGCGAAGGTCATGGTCAGCGGGCAGCCACTGGCGGCCTCGGCCTGGCTGTGCAGGTAGGTGAGGCCGGCGCGCACCACGTGGGCGCCGGCCTGCGTGTTCACCCAGGGCAGCGACGGCAGGCCGTGTTCGATGGCCGTGCGCATCAGCTCATGGTAGGCGGGATGGAAGTCGACCTGGTCGATGCGATGGCCATAGCGGTCATGGGTGCGCAGCAACGGCTTGTGCTCATTGGCGAGGAAACCGGCGGCCATCAGCGGCCCGCCGGCCAGCGCGCCGTAGGCATCCAGCCGCGCATCGCCCCAACCGCCCTGGAAACGGTGCACCCATTCCTGCAGCGGCAGGTCCAGGCGATAGAGGTTGGCGCCATCCAGCGGCGGCACCTGGTTGAACACCTCGTGGGTTTCGGCGAACTGGTGCAGGTTCATCGCGGGCTCCGGTGACTGGCAGATGCGACAGAGTGAAGCATGGCCCCTTGCCGCATCGGGAGTGGGAAACTGGACAAACGCGAGGGCAGATAGGCCCGCCGGAGCGCATCCGAGGGCGGGCCATAGGCGGGTGGAAAGTGCTAAGCTCGCGCGCCATGAACAGACACACTTCCCGTCCCGTTGTCCTCTGCCTGTCCGGCCACGATCCGAGTGGTGGTGCCGGCCTGCAGGCGGACATCGAAGCCCTGCTTGCCCAGGGTTGCCACGCTGCACCGACCGTCACCGCGCTGACCGTGCAGGATACCGTCGACGTTGCCGACTTCCGCGTGCTCGACCGCGCCTGGGTACTGGCCCAGGCCCGCGCGGTGATCGCCGATCTGCCCATCGCCGCCGTCAAGCTCGGCATGCTCGGCTCGGTGGAGATGGTCGACACCGTGCTGGAGCTGATGCGGCAGCTGCCCGGCGTGCCGCTGGTCTGCGATCCGGTGCTGCGCGCCGGCGGCGGCGGCTCGCTGGGCCCGGACGATGTCGGTTACGCCATCCGCGAACGCTTGTTCCCGGTGGCCGCCATCGCCACGCCGAACCTGCCCGAAGCGCGCATCCTCGCCGAGCTGCCCAACGGCACGCCGGACGAGTGCGCGGAAAAACTGCTGCCATACATTCGCCATCTGCTGATCACCGGCGGCCACGGCGACGAGGCCGAGGTGGTCAACCGCCTGTACAGCCGCGACGGCCAGACCTGGACCTCCAGCTGCCAGCGCCTGCCCGGCAGCTACCACGGCTCCGGTTGCACCCTGGCCAGCGCCCTGGCCGGGCGCCTGGCGCTGGGCGAAGCGCTGCCGAGCGCGGTGCAGTCGGCGCTGGATTACACCTGGCGCTGCCTGCGCGACGCCGAGGCGCCGGGCCACGGCCAGTACATCCCGCGCCGCCTGCCGCTGGACGCTTCGTGATGAATAGTCGCGGCCTGTACGCCATCACCGACAGTGCCCTGCTCGCCGAGGGACGCCTGCTGCCCTACGTGGAAGCCGCGCTGGAGGGCGGCGCGCGCCTGCTGCAGTACCGCGAGAAATCCCGCGACCAGGCGCGCCGCTTCGATGAAGCCAGCGCCCTGCGCGAGCTGTGCCAACGCTACGATGCCGAGCTGATCATCAACGACGACCTGGAGCTGGCCGTGCAACTGGGCGTCGGCCTGCATCTGGGCCAGGAGGACGGCTCGCTGAGCGAGGCTCGCGCGCGTCTCGGCGCGGGCGTGCACCTGGGCGCCAGCTGCTATGCCAGCCTGGCGTTTGCCGAAGCCGCGCTGGCGGCCGGCGCCAGCCATCCGGCCTTCGGGCGTTTCTATCCGTCGCTGACCAAGCCCGGCGAAGCCAAGGCCACGCCCGCGCTGCTGAGCGAGGCGCGCGCACGCTTCAATGCGCCGCTGGTGGTGATCGGCGGCATCACGCTGGACAACGCCCGGCCGCTGGTGGAGCACGGCGCCGACTGGCTGGCCGTGATCAATGCCCTGTTTGCCGCGGATTCGGCCGCCGAGGTCGAGCGCCGCGCCCGCGCGTTCTGTTCCCTGTTCCCCACCCTTTGATTCCGAGCCGGCGGGCTGCGGTCCGCCCCTGATTCGCGAGGCCCTTTATGTCCCGTTCCGAAATCCTCTTCAACCAGGCCCAACAGCACATCCCCGGAGGCGTGAACTCGCCGGTGCGCGCCTTCAAGGGCGTTGGCGGCACGCCGCTGTTCATCAAGCACGCGTCGGGCGCCTACATCGTCGACGAGGACGACAAGCGCTATGTGGACTACGTAGGTTCCTGGGGCCCGATGATCCTCGGCCACGGCCATCCGGACGTGCTCGACGCCGTGCGCCGCCAGCTGGAGCACGGCCTGTCCTACGGCGCACCGACCGCGCTGGAGACCGAGATGGCCGAACTGGTCTGCTCGCTGGTGCCGTCGATGGAAATGGTGCGCATGGTCAGCTCCGGCACCGAGGCGACCATGAGCGCCATCCGCCTGGCCCGGGGCTACACCGGCCGCGACACCATCATCAAGTTCGAGGGCTGCTATCACGGTCACTCCGACAGCCTGCTGGTCAAGGCCGGCTCCGGCGCCCTGACCTTCGGCGTGCCCAGCTCGCCGGGCGTGCCGGCGGCCTTCGCCCAGCACACCCTGACCCTGCCCTACAACGACCTGGACACCGTGCGCGACACCCTGAAGCAGCGCGGCCAGGAGATCGCCTGCATCATCGTCGAGCCGGTGGCCGGCAACATGAACTGCGTGCCTCCGGTGCCGGGCTTCCTGGAAGGCCTGCGCGCGCTGTGCGACGAGCACGGCGTGGTGCTGATCTTCGACGAGGTGATGACCGGCTTCCGCGTCGCCCTCGGCGGCGCCCAGGCGCATTTCGGCGTGACGCCGGACCTGTCCACCTTCGGCAAGATCGTTGGCGGCGGCATGCCGGTGGGCGCCTTCGGTGGCAAGCGCGAGATCATGTCCTGCGTCTCCCCGCTCGGCCCGGTCTACCAGGCCGGCACGCTGTCCGGCAATCCGCTGGCCATGGCCGCCGGCTTGACCACCCTGAAGCTGATCAGCCGCCCGGGCTTCCATGCCGAGCTGTCCGACTACACCAGCCGCATGCTGCAGGGCCTGCAGGACCGCGCCGATGCCGCGGGCATCCCGTTCGTCACCACCCAGGTGGGCGCCATGTTCGGCCTGTATTTCAGCGGCGCCGACAGCATTCAGACCTTCGCCGACGTGATGGCCAGCGACGCGCAGCGCTTCAACCGCTTCTTCCACCTGATGCTGGACGGCGGTGTCTACCTGGCTCCCAGCGCATATGAAGCCGGCTTCACCTCCATCGCCCATGGCGAGACCGAGCTGAAGATCACCCTGGACGCCGCCGAGCGTGCCTTCGCGCAGCTGAAGTAAGACCACGGACGGTGGGAGCGAACCTGTTCGCGAGCTTTTGGGCATACCCGCACCAAAGCCTTCGCGGACGAGTCCGCTCCCCCAAGACGGCACCCCCGCCACCGTCGCAGCAGAATGGCAAACCCCTCCGGGCCGAAAGGCTTTGTAACCCGCGCACGGGTTATCCCATAATGTGCCGGTCGCCTGAACCCGCCTGCCTGCATAGGCGCCCTGGATTCCCATGATTCGCACCAGCCACATTCTGAGCCTGTGCTGTCTGTTGTTCGTTCCCGTGTCGCTGGCCAGTGACAACGACCTGCTGGTGCCCGCCACCGGGCGCTGCGCGCTCGACCTGGCGCCCGAACTGCTGAGCGAAGCACTGAACAGCTGCCAGGCGATCGCCCTGGAAGGCGACACCCAGGCACAGTTCGAATTGGGCGAATTCTTCTACACCGGTCGCCATACCCAGCAGGATCTGCAACAGGCTCTGCGCTGGTACGAGATGGCGTCCCTGCAGGGCCACGCCGAAGCCCAGCGCCGGCTCGGCACCATGTTCTTCAAGGGTGAAGGGGTTCCGGCCAGCAATATCCAGGCCTTCATCGTGCTGAAGATGGCAGCGGTGAACGGCTCGGAAGAGGCGCTGGACGGTGCCGACCTGGTCGCCGAGCAGATGTCCCGGGAGGAGCTGGCGGTGGCCACGCAGATACTCGGCCACATCTTCCGCAGCTACTTGCAGGAACTGCAGACCATCGACGCCAGCTCGCCGCTGGCGCCGCTTCCTTAAGCGGACGCGGGGCGATAGCCGTCCGGATTGTTCGACTGCCAGCGCCAGGTATCCGCCATCATCTCGGCCAGTCCCCGACGGGCCTTCCAGCCCAGCTCCTGCTCGGCAAGTGCCGGATCGGCCCAGCATTCGGCGATATCGCCAGCCCGCCGCGGGGCGATGCGGTAGGGGACACTGCGCCCGCTGGCCTGCTCGAAGGCGTGGATCATCTGCAGCACGCTGTAGCCCGTGCCGGTGCCGAGGTTCCAGACATTCACCCCGTTGCGTTCGGCCAGGGCGGCAAGCGCCTTGAGATGGCCGTCGGCCAGGTCCATGACGTGGATGTAGTCGCGCACGCCGGTACCGTCGACGGTCGGATAATCGTCGCCGAACACCGCCAGCTCCTTGAGCTTGCCGACCGCCACCTGGCTGATATAGGGCAGCAGGTTGTTGGGTATGCCCTGCGGGTCCTCGCCGATCAGCCCGCTGGGATGGGCGCCGACCGGATTGAAGTAGCGCAGCAAGGCAATGTTCCAGCGCGGCTCGGACAGCGACAGGTCGCGCAGGATCTCCTCGACCATCAACTTGGAACGGCCGTAGGGGTTGGTCGGCGTGCCGGTGGGAAAATCCTCGCGGATCGGCATCTGCGGCGGTTCGCCGTATACGGTGGCCGACGAGCTGAACACCAGCCGGAACACCCCGGCGGCGGCCATCGCCTGGCACAGGGTGACGCTGCCGGCAACGTTGTTCTCGTAGTAGCGCAGCGGCTGCTGCACGCTCTCGCCGACCGCCTTGAGACCGGCGAAGTGCATCACGGCACCGATGCGCTGTTCGGCGAACAGCCGGTCCAGCAGCGCGCGGTCGCGGATGTCGCCCTCGACGAAGCGGGGCGCGCGGCCGCACAGGCGTTCGACGCGCGCCAGGGATTCGAGCGAGCTGTTGCTGAGGTTGTCCAGCACCAGCACGTCCTGGCCGGCCTCCAGCAGGGCCAGCACCACGTGGGAGCCGATGTAGCCGGCGCCGCCGGTAACGAGGATGGTGGATTTCACACTGTCGCTCCTGAGTGAACCTGTGTCCTGGGGGATGCCGACCTACTTCTCGGGCATTGGCATCGGAAACGGCATGATGTTGCTGCCGCTCTTGGCCTCGCTGATTTTAGGCGTCCCCAGGCGCTCGACCTCATCAATGCGGATGATGGCGTGCATCGGCACAAAGCTGCGCAGGACGCCCTCGAACTGGGCCTTGAGCTTCTCCTCACTGGGGTCGACCACCACCTGCGTGCGCTCGCCGAACACGAATTCCTCGATTTCCAGAAAGCCCCACAAATCGCTCTGGAAGATCTGCTTGGCGTACATCTCGTACACCTGGCCCTGGTTGAGGAAGATGACCTTGAAGATGGGGGCTTCGCGTTTGCTCATGGTGGTGACGGTCAGGACAGCGACGAGGGGCGCGGAGCATACCACAGCACCGCTTCCGCCCGCCCGGCGCCTATGGTCCCTCGCCGCCCACCCCCCTATAATCCGCCCCTTCCTTTCCTGCCGATCCCCGCACGCTCATGGCCAAGAAGCTCTACATCGAAACCCACGGCTGCCAGATGAACGAGTACGACAGCTCGCGCATGGCCGACCTGCTGGGCGAACACCAGGCCCTGGAACTCACCGACAAGGCCGAAGAGGCCGACGTGATCCTGCTCAACACCTGCTCGATCCGCGAGAAGGCCCAGGAAAAGGTGTTTTCGCAACTCGGCCGCTGGCGCGAGCTGAAGCAGGACAATCCGCAACTGGTGATCGGCGTCGGCGGCTGCGTGGCCAGCCAGGAAGGCGCGGCGATCCGCGACCGCGCGCCCTATGTGGACGTGGTGTTCGGTCCGCAGACCCTGCATCGCCTGCCGGAGATGATCGACGCCGCGCGCACCACCCAGACGCCGCAGGTCGATATCTCCTTCCCGGAAATCGAGAAGTTCGACCGCCTGCCCGAGCCCCGCGTGGACGGCCCCAGCGCCTACGTGTCGATCATGGAAGGTTGCAGCAAGTACTGCACCTTCTGCGTGGTGCCCTATACCCGCGGCGAGGAAGTCAGCCGCCCGCTGGATGATGTGCTGACCGAAATCATCCACCTGGCCGAGAACGGCGTGAAGGAAGTCACCCTGCTGGGCCAGAACGTCAACGGCTACCGGGGCGAGAACCGCGACGGCGGCATCACCGACTTCGCCGAGCTGCTGTATCTGGTGGCCGCCGTCGACGGCATCGAGCGCATCCGCTACACCACCAGCCACCCGCTGGAGTTCTCCGACGCGCTGATCCAGGCCCACGCCGAGATTCCGGAGCTGGTGAAGTTCGTGCACCTGCCGGTGCAGTCCGGCTCCGACCGCGTGCTGGCAGCCATGAAGCGCAACCACACCGCGCTGGAGTACAAGTCGCGCATCCGCAAGCTCAAGGCGGCGGTACCGGAGATGTGCATCAGCTCGGACTTCATCGTCGGCTTCCCCGGGGAGACCGACAAGGATTTCGAGCAGACCATGAAGCTGATCGAGGATGTCGGTTTCGACTTCTCCTTCTCCTTTGTCTACAGCGCCCGCCCCGGCACGCCGGCCGCCGACCTGGCCGACGAGACCCCGGAGGAGGTGAAGAAGCAGCGCCTGCAGATCCTGCAGCAGCGCATCAACCAGCAGGGCTTCGAGATCAGCCGGCGCATGGTGGGCAGCACCCAGCGCATCCTGGTGACCGACTACTCGAAGAAGGACCCGGGCATGCTGCAGGGCCGTACCGAGAACAACCGCATCGTCAACTTCCGCTGCGACAACCCGCTGCTGATCGGCCAGTTCGCCACGGTGCACATCGACGACGCACTGCCCCACTCGCTGCGCGGCACACTGCTGGATTGAATTCGGACAACCTGTGGGAGATTCTATGTTGCCCTGCAAGCGCTTTTAGGCAGTTCGAGGGA
>NZ_JBOY01000129.1:0-1526 GCF_000647775.1 Pseudomonas sp. RL
GACCGAGGACGAGCTGATGGCGTTGCCGGCGTCGGCGCTGGATAAGCTGTTGGGTAATGTGCTTTGACAGGCGGGAGGGACTGCTTGTAGGATCGAGGGACGTTGGGGGGAATCCCGGATTTGTTATCCGGGGTCGTTCCCCCTAACGAAACGGCGCCCTAGGGCGCCGTTTTTTTCGAGCAAATAGTTTGCGTAGAATTTAGGGGTTTTAGATGGGCATCTTACAAAAGGGAACATTGGTTAGGCATGGAACAATCAGCTCTCTATTGCCCAAAATTCTTACGGAAGGCCTTCGGCCGAGAGGGCATATACATAAATACAGGAGCCAGACCGAGGTAAGTCCTGTAGCACCTGGGGTGTATGTAGGCGGATTGCTGGCCTATAACGCAGCCTACGTGAGTTTTGCAGATGCTGCGAAGCAGCTGTCAAGTGGAGAGCTTGGCCTGCACCAAGGCGCTATTCCTGTGGTTCTTGAAATTGAGCTGGGGGAAGATTGCCGAATTGTTGCCGACGAAGATTTTGTCATGCTCGAAGAGCGGGATTCGCAAGGTCGACTCGGCGAGGAGCACAAAATAGAGTTTGAAAGGCGAGTGGTTGATGACGCTCAAGCGGTCTGGGACCAGTACCGAACAGCTTCTATTATTAGAGATGGAGGGATACCGGCAGGCTGGATTAGGCGGGTCGAGTTTCCAGAAGTGAAGCGTGATGTTACGGAAAATATGGAGCGTGACGCGAATCTTTTTGCGCTTGCATGTTGCGCGCATCGTAAGGCTTTCAAGGAAGACCAAATCCACGCGACCCTCTCAGATGCTGGTGGTAAATTTGGTCTTACTAACTCGGCTGCACCCGTTAATGTTTTGTATCGCCTAAAAACTTTTTCGGTTTATAAGGATGAAATTAGAAGGGCTCAGTTTATAGCTGGGTTTCATTCTATCGTGGGAATTAAGTTGGATGGTATTGGTATTCCTCAAATTTATTCATGAGGTGTGCGCTGAGTAAGGCTATCTGGCCTAATTTCCGTTGTTTATTTGTAGAAAGCCGGTTAATCAGTGTGGTGTAATTTTATGGGGGGCGGATGCAGGAGCTGAGTGCAACACAATCATTGAATTGAAGCCGGAGCATCATGCCGCATAGCGATGGCTGTCTGCATCACCTCGCCCATGACTTCGATCGGGCACTTGAAATCGAAGCGTTTGCGTGGACGCATGTTCAATTGCAGGGCTATGGCATCCAGCTCCTCCTGGCTGTGTACCGACAGGTCCGTGCCCTTGGGCAAGTATTGGCGGATCAGGCCATTGATGTTCTCGTTGCTGCCGCGCTGCCAGGGGCTGTGCGGGTCGCAAAAGTAGATCGCCACACCCGTCTTCTGAGTAATTTCGGCGTGCCGCGCCATCTCCCGGCCCTGGTCATAGGTCATGCTCTTGCGCATCGCCAGCGGCATGCGATTGAGCGCCGCGCTGAAGCCTTCCATCGCCAAGGCGACCACGGCACCGCCGCCGCTGGCCGGCAAGCCGAACGGGGAGGGC
>NZ_JBOY01000130.1:0-1214 GCF_000647775.1 Pseudomonas sp. RL
CGCCGACGCCGGCAACGCCATCAGCTCGTCCTCGGTCATGCTGTTGATGTCCAGGCGCTCGTCGCCCTCCCCGGCCAGCGGCGGCGGCGCGCTCGATCATGATGGTAGCAATTTGATATAATATGGACTGCGGCCGAGCAGCCGCACGAGTAATTGGGAATTTAATAGCAGGACCGGAAATGATTTTACATCAACCCAAACGCAACATTACCTTTACGCTAGTTCTTTTCGCAATTGCAGCCCTGGCAGGTTGCACCCGTAGCCAGCCCGTCCCCTCAAAAACAGCCCCGCCCGCCCCTGCGCAAGCCCAAAAGGCGGCAGCTCAACCAACGCAAGACCCTCGCATCCAGTTTCTTGATCGGTACATTCGAGTAGCGATGGCAAAGGACTACGACAAACGAAGCGAGCAAGTCCGCTTCTTTTCTCGGGATTATCTAATCCAGAATAAAATCAACATCCAGGCACCAGGGATCGATGGCATTGTATATGACTCGCACACTCACCACATCATAGACATAAGAGGGGAATATTTTGATATTGAACACCATCTCATCCCTGGCACCTGCCCAAACTGCATAGACAAGACGCCTGACGTCACCAGATACCGCATTATTTCGCAGGGGGATGGGTTCGCAATTCTGCCGGCACCCCAAAAAGGTCGAGGTACGGCACCATACTGGCAGCACTTTACGGGGTCAAAGGCAGCCATCTCCCATGAAATTTCCCCCGTCGCACAAGATGATCCAAAATTAGCTTTTCTGAATAGCTACTGGAATTATTTACTGCACATTACTGACAGCAACAAAGACAGATTGAAACGAATCGAATTCTTTTCCCCAAGCTACTTTAAAGAGAATGATATCGACCCTTTCTTCATGGAGTTCAATGGGTGGCCATTTGATAAATTCAAGGTCGTTGGCCGCAGCGGAAATTATTATGACACCGAAATAGACTGCAACATTTGCAGTACCCGAATGATAATCAGGACATTGATAACTGAAGAGAACGGCAAATATTACATAGCCCCGTGGGGACACAAAAAAGACTGGATTGAATATCAAACACGAGTTCTAGGTTACTACCCGCTGCCAGGGCTTTAAGAACCTGATAAGCCCGCGAGAGGCGGGCTTATCAGGTAACGCTGCGGTCAGAGCGTGTTCCCCAACAGCTTATCCAGCGCCGACGCCGGCAACGCCATCAGCTCGTCCTCGGTC
>NZ_JBOY01000131.1:0-1117 GCF_000647775.1 Pseudomonas sp. RL
TGGCTAAGGAAAAATTCGAACGTACCAAACCGCACCTCAACGTTGGCACCATCGGCCACGTTGACCACGGTAAGACCACCCTGACCGCTGCTATCGCAACCGTCTGCGCCAAGACCTGGGGCGGCGAAGCGAAGGGCTACGATCAGATCGACAACGCGCCGGAAGAAAAGGCCCGTGGTATCACCATCAACACCTCGCACGTAGAGTACGACTCCCCGACTCGTCACTACGCGCACGTTGACTGCCCCGGCCACGCCGACTACGTCAAGAACATGATCACCGGTGCTGCCCAGATGGACGGCGCGATCCTGGTTTGCTCCGCTGCTGACGGCCCCATGCCGCAGACCCGCGAGCACATCCTGCTGTCCCGTCAGGTGGGTGTTCCGTACATCGTCGTGTTCCTGAACAAGGCCGACATGGTTGACGACGCCGAGCTGCTGGAACTGGTCGAGATGGAAGTTCGCGACCTGCTGAACACCTATGACTTCCCGGGCGACGACACCCCGATCATCGTGGGTTCCGCTCTGAAGGCGCTCGAAGGCGACGAGTCCGAAATCGGTGCTCCGGCTGTTCGCAAGCTGGTTGAGACCCTGGACACCTACATCCCGGAACCCGAGCGCGCCATCGACAAGCCGTTCCTGATGCCGATCGAAGACGTGTTCTCCATCTCCGGCCGCGGTACCGTGGTAACCGGTCGTGTCGAGCGCGGCATCGTCAAGGTCCAGGAAGAAGTGGAAATCGTCGGTATTCGTCCGACCACCAAGACCACCTGCACCGGCGTTGAAATGTTCCGCAAGCTGCTCGACGAAGGTCGTGCTGGTGAGAACGTTGGCGTGCTGCTGCGTGGCACCAAGCGTGAAGACGTCGAGCGTGGCCAGGTTCTGGCCAAGCCGGGCACCATCAAGCCGCACACCAAGTTCGAAGGCGAAGTGTACGTGCTGAGCAAGGAAGAAGGTGGTCGTCACACCCCGTTCTTCAAGGGCTACCGTCCGCAGTTCTACTTCCGTACCACTGACGTGACCGGTAACTGCGAGCTGCCGGAAGGCGTCGAGATGGTAATGCCGGGTGACAACATCAAGATGACCGTCACCCTGATCGCTCCGATCGCCATGGAAGA
>NZ_JBOY01000132.1:0-3046 GCF_000647775.1 Pseudomonas sp. RL
CGATGGTGCCAACGTTGAGGTGCGGTTTGGTACGTTCGAATTTTTCCTTAGCCATTCTAACCACCCCTTAATGCAGACTTACGCGTCTCGTTCCATTAAAACAAAGGCAGATATTTTCATATCTGCCTTTGTTGACTGGAGCTCATGAGCGGATTTGAACCGCTGACCTCACCCTTACCAAGGGTGTGCTCTACCAGCTGAGCTACATGAGCAAAACAGCATGTGCGCAAACATCAAACTGGAGCGGGTAGCGGGAATCGAACCCGCATCATCAGCTTGGAAGGCTGAGGTTCTACCACTGAACTATACCCGCAGAGCCTAATGCTCGTGCTGTATCTGGTGGAGGGGGAAGGATTCGAACCTTCGAAGTCGAAGACGTCAGATTTACAGTCTGATCCCTTTGGCCACTCGGGAACCCCTCCAGAGTGAGCGGCATTCTACAGCAATGCCTCATTGCGTCAAGCGCTAATTTCAATGAAATCTTGAACTTACGTTCCGCGCTCGCGCCGCCTCGATTTGCCAACCAAAGGCAGGGCGCGAATTCTAGAGAATGTCTCACTCCCTGGCAATAGGACTTGCACAAGGGAGCATCTGATGACGCATACCGGGGAAATCCTGAACGAGCCGCGAAAGGAGATCATCACCAACCAGAACACTATCCCGCGCGGGCACACGCACCCAGTGTTCACGGCGCTCACGAACCAGCTCTCGCAGCTCAGCGCCATACCCCATGGCACGAATGCGCTCCAGCAGGCTGACCGCTGAATCCTGGCCGGAGAAGATACCCAGGGAGATACCATTGGAGAGATCTCCCTGCGTAATCAGGTAGCTGTCGATACCCCTTGCCTGCAGCTCCTTGAACTGGCGCAGCGCCGCATCCCGCGAGCCGAATGGCGGAAGATAAACCCAGTAGTCCTTCGACGACTCTAAATTGGTGACAGCCTGCCCTGCCTGTATATCAAGGCTTATCAAACGCTGCTCCAGCATGGACGATCGCTGATCAGTTTCAAAACCGCCGAGGTAAAGGCAGATTTCACCGCTCGCCGTCATCGGAGACTGCTCACCTTCGCGATTTCCGTGCTCACTCACCAGGCGGATGCGCGCCTTCCCACCCTCGACCAAGGCGAAGGGAACGACATCACCAGCAAGCGATGGCGGCTGCTGTTGAGTCCAAACGAAATAGAAAATATTCAGTGCCACCAACAGCAGGAAGACCCACCGCATCGAAGACCTCATTCAAGGGGACAGGCAACCGCAAGCCCTGTAAAAACCAAATCCGGAGCCAACCGCGCGTGAGGAACATCATTCAGGACCAATTCAGCATCCCCACCTGTCAGGAAGATCTCGTGCTCAGCCCCCAATAAATGCGAAGCAAGCCTCCGCTGCTCCTGCACAAAACCGCGCACCATCCACAGGCATCCTCGCTCCACTGCCTGGGGAGTCGAACGCCCCGGGTCACTCGAGCGAAGCGCATCATGAGCCGCGTCATCACCATAGCGGATTCGGCTAGTATGGGTACGCAGATCGCTTCGCAGCAAAGGCATACCAGGACAAATAAAGCCCCCCAAATGCCCACCCTCAGCAGATACGAAGTCGGCAGTGATCGCCGTTCCCAAGTCCAGGACCAGGCATGCCTTGCGGGCCAGCGTGAAAGCTCCCACCAGCGCTAGCCACCGGTCCATCCCCAACCCGCGATAGTCCTCATACCCGTTGCGAACCCCGCCCAGCCGCTCAGCAGGCATGGCGACCTGGCAACGCACGCCAAAAGTCTCTTCTAGAGTAGAGGCAATTGCATCGGTTTCCTGCTCACTACGAACGCTTGCCAGCCGCGCTCCGCGTAGAGATCCGACTGAAACGCGCTTGAGCTCATCCAGCAGAGCAGCGGCATCCGAAACTACGCCTGAGTGGGTTTCACCTGTAGAGAGAAGGCGCCACTTGATCAGGGTATTTCCGCAATCCAGTTCAAGAATCATCGCGCAACCTCAGGCTCAGCTCTCCACCACAAAAGACCTGCTCTGCTCCGCCTACAAGCAAACGCAGCCCTCCCCTTTCATCAATACCCAGCGACGTGCCAGCGACCTCTCCCACCCCGGACGATAGCCGCACCTCACGCCCCATCCAAAGATCAGCCGCACGCCACTCATCCATCAATGTTGTAAATCCATTCAAACGGTGTAGGCCGAGGTAATGGGAAATGTGGTGATTCAAGCGACTAGCCAGTTGGCTCCTATCCTGCAGGATACCCGTTTCGCATAAAAGCGAAGTCCAAGGTCGGTCGATCTCATCCTTGCTGGACAGCATATTCACATTGATTCCGACACCAATCACAACATGACAAATGTCCGCCGGGTCACCAACCAGCTCCAGCAGTATTCCGGCCATTTTCTTATGGCCGACCAAGATATCGTTGGGCCACTTAAGACCGGCATTCGTAACGCCAGCCTCTTCGATAGTTCTGAGAACAGCCAAGCCGATTACCAGGCTCAGCCCTTCGAGCTGTTGAGCGCCCTGAACAAGCTGTATCGCAAGACTGTAATAGAGGTTTGCGCCAAATGGGCTCACCCAGGTACGCCCTCTCCTTCCACGACCGGACGTCTGCTGCTCGGAGAGAACCAGGAAGGGCAGCGGCTTCCTTTGAGAAATCAGCCGTAGCGCTTCGGCATTCGTAGAATCTAGCGTTTCTGACAGATATATGCGCTGGAGTCCCAAAAACCGCTCATCAATTGCTGATGGATCCAGCAGGCTAATCCGCTGGCTCAGGCAGTATCCCTTCCCGGGCACCTTGTGAATGGTCAACCCAAGCTGGGACTCCAGTTGCTGAAGCTGCTTCCAAACCGCAGCCCGACTGATTCCCAGTGCTTCCCCTAACTTTTCCCCCGAGTGGAAAGCGCCATCCTTAAGGAGTTCCAACAATGCTGGCATCTTAAAGGCCTCCGGGATAAAAGTTTTGCCGGGGTCGTGGACAAAACATCCACTCCGATATATCCATAACACAAAACCCCAACCCGCGGTTGCGGATTGGGGTTTTGGTTTTAGGTGCTTGACG
>NZ_JBOY01000133.1:0-6172 GCF_000647775.1 Pseudomonas sp. RL
GCGAGCGGCCGGCCGACGGCGAGGCGGCGGAGTACCTGCTGGCGCGCTACTGGCAGCCACAGCCGCAACTGGCCCTCGGCCAGGCGCTGCGCGGCCGCGCCACGGCGGCACTGGACATCTCCGATGGCCTGCTGGCCGATTGCGGGCATATCGCCCAGGCTTCCGGCGTGGCGCTGTGCATCGAGCGGGCCCGCCTGCCGTTGTCGACCGCCCTGCACGAGCGGTTGCCTGCGGACGAGGCGCTGCGCTGTGCGCTGTCCGGCGGCGACGATTACCGGCTGGCGTTCACCCTGCCGGCGAGCGAACGGGCTGCCTTGCAGACCGAGTTCCCGGAGATGGCTGTCATCGGTCGCGTCGAAGCGGGCGAGGGCGTGCACCTCTACGATGAGCAGGGACGCGAGTTGGCCCTCGCTGCCCGTGGCTACCAACACTTTGGATGATCCCGTGACCGATTCCGCCCCCGTGCCGCCTTCGGTATGGCGCAACCCCTGGCACTTCCTGGCCTTCGGCTTCGGCTCCGGCACCCTGCCCAAGGCGCCGGGCACCTGGGGCTCGCTGGTGGCGCTGCCGTTCGTGCCGCTCTGGCAGATGCTGCCGGACTGGGGCTACTGGCTGATGCTCGGCGTCACCATGCTGTTCGGCGTCTGGCTGTGCGGCAAGGTGGCCAACGACCTGCGCGTGCACGACCACGAAGGCATCGTCTGGGACGAGATGGTCGGCATGTGGATCACCCTCTGGCTGGTGCCGGAGGGCTGGTACTGGCTGCTCGCCGGCTTCCTGATGTTCCGCCTGTTCGACATCCTCAAGCCCTGGCCGATCCGCTGGATCGACCGCCAGGTCCACGGCGGCGTCGGCATCATGCTCGACGACGTGCTGGCCGGCGTGTTCGCCTGGCTGGGCATGCAGGGGCTGGTCTGGCTGGTGGGCTGAACGCCGCGGCGGGAGCGGACTTGCCAGCGAGCTTTTCGCGGCGTGTCTAACAGCTCGCGAATGAATTCGCTCCCACGGCACGAGTCGTAGGGTGGCTCGCGCTTCACCGAGCCACCAAGCGGGCCGTTAGGCACGCCGTTCCGGCGCGACGGCGGCCAGGACAACGCTGTCCGCCCTACGAAGCTCGCACAGGACTAGGCCCACTCCTTGCCCAGCCCCAGCCGATTCATCAGCTCCAGCAATTGGGGATCAGCCGCCACTCGCTCCCGCATCTGCAGCCGCAGCGACTCGCTGGATTCGCGGTCGAGAATCACGGCCTGGTAGTGATCCTCCACGCTCTGGATGCCGTTGTCCTTCAGCAGCGCCTGGTAGGTACTCTGCAGCAGCTGGGAGTATTCGGTGCGCTCGGCGGACGAGGCCGCCGCAACCTGGGGATAGCGCTCATCCAACCAATTGGCGCTTGCCCCCAGGGTATTGGGCGCCTCGATATAGCTGCCGGCCATCCAGGCAGGCAACTGGTACATCTCTAGCGGATGATCAGGTGTTTTCGCCGCCTTGGCTGCCCGCAGACCGGCATCGGACAGCGTGACGCGATCAGCCGGGCGATTGGACTTGGGGCGTGGCTTCGGTTGGTGTTTGCGTCGCTCTGGCAGCGCTGGGAGTGAAGGCTTGGATGGGTGAAGCCGGGGGCGCAATTTGCATGCTGGATCTCCATTTCGCAGGGTTGCTAATGCACAACGAGGATTTAGCAGCATGCATGCCAATTCCACGCAACCCTTGTGGGCTGTGGCCGCGGCCAGTGAATGGGTAACGATTCGCAGACAACGCTTGCCGGCTCCGGCTGACGATTGCCGCCTGCGCTGTGACCCATCCCCGCGTCCCCGTTCATGAAGCTGGCTATCCTGCCCATCCTTTTCCGATGCCGCGCAGGGAGTGCCGATGTTCCGTTTCCTTCCGTTCGCCAGCCTGATGCTGGCTGCCTCGCTCGCCCAAGCCGCGCCGGGTCACGTGCAGGTGGTCGGTCTGTTTCCCAATGCCGCCGTGCTGACGGTGGACGGCGAGCGCAAGCTGGTGCGGGTCGGCGAGACCGGTCCTGGCGGGGTGGTGCTGGTGGCCGCTGATGCGCAGGGCGCGTTGCTGCGCGTTGATGGTCATACGCGGCGTGTCGAGCTGGGTCGCGAGCAGTCCGCCGGCTTCAGCGCGCCGACCCGTCAGCAGGTCAGCATCGCCCGGGGCGAGGGTGGCCATTACCGGGTGATCGGCGCGGTGAACGGCGTTTCGCTGCCGCTGCTGGTGGACACCGGCGCCACCAGTCTGGCGATCAATGAGCAGCAGGCGCGACGCCTTGGCCTGGATTATCAGAAGGGCACACCGATGCGGGCCAACACCGCCAACGGCGTGGTGAATGGCTGGCGCGTGCACCTGGACCGGGTCAACGTCGGCGGCCTGGAAGTGCCCGGCGTGGAGGCCGTGGTGCTGCAGGGCAACGCGCTCAACCAGGCGCTGTTGGGCATGAGCTTCCTCAACCGTGTGCGCTGGCGTGAGGAGCACGGCGTGCTGGTGCTGGAGTCGCGTCTGTAGCGGCCGGGCGTCGCCCTCAAGCCGCTTGACTGGGGTTATAATCCCGGCCTTTCCTTTTCTGGAGCGCCTCCGGTGTCCGTCGTTTTCGTCGCCGCTTCCAAACTGCCCACCCCCTTTGGCGAATTCACCATGCACGGTTTCCTCGACGAGGCCACCGGCAAGGAGCACGTGGCGCTGACCATGGGCAGCTTCGAGGACGGCGCCCCGGTGCTCGGTCGCGTGCACTCCGAGTGTCTGACCGGCGATGCGCTGTTCAGCCAGCGCTGCGACTGCGGCTACCAGCTGGAAGCGGCGCTGCAGGCCATCGCCAAGGAAGGGCGCGGCGTGCTGCTCTACCTGCGCCAGGAAGGCCGTGGCATCGGCCTGCTGAACAAGATCCGCGCCTATCACCTGCAGGACGGCGGCGCCGACACCGTGGAAGCCAACGAGCGCCTGGGCTTTGCCGCCGACCAGCGCGAATACAGCATCTGCCTGCCGATGCTCGACCACCTGGGCATCCATTCGCTCAAGCTGATGACCAATAACCCGCGCAAGGTGAATGCGCTGGAAGGCTTCGGCATCCGCATTGCCGAGCGCAAGCCGCTGCTCACCGGCCTCAACCCGCACAACCGCAACTACCTGCGCACCAAGGCCGGCAAGCTCGGCCACATGCTCGGCAACCTGCATCAGGACGAGTCGGACACCTGATGGAGCGCATGACACGGCATCGACGGCTCAATCGTGTGTGGTGGCTTATGTTGCTGGCCGCTGTGCTGCCCTGGCTGCTGCTGGTCAACGTGCCGGAAGTGGCGCAGTTGCCGCCGATGACGCTGTTCGTCATCGGCCTGTGCGGTCTGCTGCCGACCCTGAAGATCTTCCCGCACTTCAAGCGTGCGCTCTGGGCGCTCAAACCGCCGTTCGATGCGGCGCTGGAAGACCAGCGCTGGGCCGTCCTGGCCCGCGCGCAGCGCAACGGCATGCTGTGGGCCAGCCTGCCGGCCTGGCAGGCCGCGCTGGCCAGTCCGCTGGGCCTGGAAGGCGTGGCGGGCCTGCTGCTGGTGACCGGCAGCGCGCTGTTTTCCCTCGCCTACCGCATCCCGCGTCAGGTGCTCCTGCCGTAGCTCTTGCTGGCGAAGTAGCGCTCCGCGAAGCCGCGGCGCTGGTTCACCACCAGCGTCAGCACGAAGAAGAAGTTGCACATCAGGTTGCACATGCGCGGCAGAATCAGGGGCACCTCGATGCCTTCCTGATCGACCCTCACCAGCGCGCGAATCGCCTTCTTCGCCGCCGAGCGCGCCTGGTGCAGCTGCGGCACCGGCGGCAGGCCGCGCGGCAGCACGAAGCCCTTCAATCGTTCCGCCACTTCCACCCGGTAATGGGCCAGGCGCGCGCTCAGCCAGGCGATATCCGCCTCCTCGACGGCCAGCCGGCCACGCACCGAGCCGTTGACGTGGAAGGCCAGCGGCTGCAGGCGTTCCAGGTCGGCGCGCAGGTCAGGCATGTCGTCCGGCAGGTAGGCCAGCGCGCCGCCGATCAGTGCGCACAGCTCGTCGGTGACCACCTCGAAGTCGCACAGGTACGAGGTGTCCTGGATGAACGGGTAGCAGACCTCGTCGAGGTTCTTGCTCAGTTTCAGCACCATGGCGAACTCACTTGGGCAGGATGATGGGCGGCTGGGCGTCGAGGTCCACATGCACCTCGACCTGGAAGGCGGCCGCCACATGGGCCTCGGTCAGCACTTCCCGAGGGGTGCCGAAGGCCAGCAACTGCCCCTCGGCCAGCAGGCAGAGCTTGTCGCAGTAGCGCGCGGCCAGGCCCAGATCATGGATCGACAGCACCACCGCGCGGTCCTGGCGAGCATGTTCGCGCAGCAGCTCCATCACCTTGCGCTGGTGCAGCAGGTCCAGACTGGCCACCGGCTCGTCGGCCAGCAGCAGCACCGGCTGGCCGGCCAGCACACGAGCCAGCCACACGCGGGCCTGCTCGCCCCCGGACATCTGCGCCACCTTGCGCCGCCGCCAGGGCAGCACACCGGTGCGTGCCATCGCCGACTCGATCAGCGCGGCGTCCTCGTCGCCCCACGGCAAACGGCCGAGCGCCACCACGTCCTCGACGCACAGCGACCAGGCGCTGTGATGGCTCTGCGGCAGAAAGCCGATGCGCTGGGCGCGCTGCTTCGGCCCCAGGCGGCGGGCATCGAAACCGAAGTAGTCCAGCGTGCCGCTGTAGGGCTGCACGCCGGCCAGCGCGTTGAGCAGGGTGGACTTGCCGGCGCCGTTGGGACCGATCACGCCGAGCATCTCGCCGGGCGCCAGGGCCAGGCGCAGCGGTTGCAGGCGGCCGGGCACGGCCAGCCGGTCGAGGCGAATCAGATCCATTGCTTGCGTTCCTTCCACACCAGCCAGATGAACAGCGGCGCGCCGATCAGCGCGGTCAGCACGCCCAGCTTCAGTTCGCGACCCGGCGGCAGTAGGCGCACCGCCATGTCGGCCAGACAGACGAGACTGGCGCCGGCCAGCGCCGAGGGAATCAGCAGACGGTCCGGGCGATGGCGCACCAGCGGACGCACCAGATGCGGGACCAGCAGGCCGACAAAACCGATGCCGCCGGCGACCGCCACCGAGGCGCCGACCAGCAGCGCGCAACCCAGCACGATCAGCCGGCTGCCGCGCTTGTGGGCCAGGCCCAGGCTCTGCGCCACCTGCTCGCCGAGGCTCAGCCCGAGCAGCAGGCGGCGCTGGCTCCAGATCAGCCCGAAGCCGATCAGCAGGGCCGGGCCGAGCAGCAGCAGATGCTCCAGTCCGCGCTCGGACACCGAGCCGAGCAGCCAGAACACCAGCTCCTGCATGGCATAGGGATTGGGCGCGAAGTTGAGCACCGCCGCCAGCAGCGCGCCGCTCAGCGTGCTGATCGCCAGACCGGCGAGCAGCACCATGCCGGCGCCACTGGAACCGGCCAGCGCCAGCATCAGCACCAGCGCGATGGCCGCGCCGCACAGGCCGGCCAGCGCCGGGGCGAAGGCGCCGGCCCACGGCAGCAGACCGAAATAGAACACCGTGGCCGCGCCCAGCGCTGCACCCTGGCTGGCGCCGGTCAGCCCCGGATCGGCCAGCGGGTTGCGCAGCAGGCCCTGCAGCGCCGCGCCGGCCAGACCCAGTGCGGCGCCCACCGCCAGCGCCAGCAGCGTGCGTGGCAAACGGATCTCGCCGATCACGATGGCGTCCGCGCCGTTGCCGCCGCTCAGCCAGTCGAGCAGGCCGGTGATGACCGACACCTGCGTCGAGCCCAGGCACAGCGACAGCAGCGCCAGGCCCAGCGCCAGCAGGGCGAGCAGGGGAGTGATCAGTCGAGCCATCGGTGCAGTTGTCCTATCAGTTCCCAGGTCCAGGGGCCGGGGCATTGCCAGCGCCAGTAATCGGTAGTGAGCCAGCGGTCGGCGGGTACCGCGTGCTTGAGCGCCGGGTGTTCGGCGAACTGGTTGGCCAGCGCCTGGTGTTCCGGCGCGGCCCAGAGGATCGCGTCCGGTGGGTCGGCCACCACCAGCTCCAGGTCCAGGCGCTGGTAGCCCTCGGCGGTCAGGTAGTTGCGCCAGCCGGCGCGTTCGAGGATTTCGTGTTCCAGCGTGCCGCGCCCGGTGCCGATGCCGTTGGCGCCGAGCAGCAGCAGACGCTGCGGGCGAGCC
>NZ_JBOY01000134.1:0-2582 GCF_000647775.1 Pseudomonas sp. RL
CGGTGCCTGCATGGGCAGGCACCGACGGCTGCCTTCCGGATCGAGGGCCTGCGCCAGGTTCGGGCTGTCGGGGAACAACGAGGCGGTGTGGCCGTCCTCGCCCATGCCGAGCACCAGCACGTCGATGGGTTGCGGCAGCGCCTCGAGGGCGGACTCGGCGGCCTCGGCGGCCGCCTCCAGCGAATCGGCAGGCTGATGCAGGCCGATGAACGACGCCGAGGCGGCGCGCCCCTGCAGCAGATAGTTGCACACCAGGTACTCGTTACTCTGGGTGCTGCGTGGATCGACCCAGCGCTCGTCGGCCAGGCTCACCACTACCTGCGACCAGTCCAGCTCGGCGCGGGACAGGCACTGGAAGAAGGCCACCGGGCTGCGCCCACCCGAGACCACCAGGCTGGCGCGCCCATGGCTTTCAATCGCCTCGCGCAAGGCCTCGGCCACCGTTTCGGCCAGCTGCTGCGCACTGCGTGCCGCATCGCTGTGGCTGTGCGCCACGACATCGAGCGGCAGATCCAGTAGATAAATCACATCGACTCCTCTTGTTTTCAGGCTTGGCGCAACTGTTCCAGGCGGGCGCTGAACACGCTGGCGCCCTGCTCCGCCGGACCGAAGGCCGCGCGCATGAAGGCAAACAGCTCGCGGCCGCTGCCCACGCCAGGATCCGGCGGCGGCGCCAGCGGTGAGCGGGACTGCCATTCGGCCTCGTCCAGCAGCACTTCCACGCGCCCCTGCTCGCCGTCCACGCGGATGATATCCCCGTCACGCAGCCGCGCCAGCGGGCCGCCCTCATGGGCCTCGGGATACAGGTGGATCGCCGCCGGCACCTTGCCGGAGGCGCCGGACATGCGCCCGTCGGTGACCAGCGCCACCTTGTAGCCACGGTCCTGCAGCACGCCGAGGAACGGCGTGAGCTTGTGCAGCTCGGGCATGCCATTGGCGCGCGGCCCCTGGAAGCGCACCACGGCGACGAAATCACGCTCCAGCTCACCAGCCTGGAAGGCGGCAGCCAGTTCGGCCTGGTCGGCAAAGACCCGCGCCGGCGCCTGCACCACGCGGTGCTCGGGCGCGACGGCGGAGATCTTCATGATGCCGCGCCCCAGGTTGCCCTCCATCAGGCGCAGGCCGCCCTCGGCGGCAAAGGGTCGGACCACCGGGCGCAGGACGTTCTCGTCCAGGCTCGCCGCCGGTGCCGGTCGCCAGGCCAGCTCGAGGGTCTGACTGAGCAGATACGGTTCCTGGCGGTAGGCGTGCAGGCCCTGCCCCATCACCGTGTTGACATCGGCGTGCAGCAAGCCGGCGTCCAGCAGCGTGGCCATCAGGAACGGCGTGCCGCCGGCCGCGTGGAAATGGTTCACGTCGGCACTGCCGTTGGGGTACAGCCGGGCGAGGGTGGGCACCACGGCTGACAGCTCGGTCATGTCCTGCCAGTCCAGCAGGATGCCGGCGGCGCGGGCGATGGCCGGGATGTGCAGGCTGTGGTTGGTCGAGCCGCCGGAGGCCAGCAGCGCGACCACCGCATTGACAATGCTCTTCTCGTCGACGATCTCGCACAGCGGCAGGTAGCTGCCGCTGTGCCGCGTCAGGCGGGTGACCTGCCGCGCCGCCTCGGCGGTCAGTTCGTTGCGCAGCGGCGTGTAGGGCGTGACGAAGGACGAGCCGGGCAGCTGCAGGCCCATCACCTCCAGCATCACCTGGTTGGTGTTGGCGGTGCCGTAGAAAGTGCAGGTGCCGGGGCTGTGGTAGGACTTCATCTCCGACTCGAGCAGTTCCTCGCGGGTTGCCTTGCCTTCCGCGTACAGCTGGCGCACCGCGGCTTTCTTCTCGTTGGACAGCCCGGAGGGCATCGGCCCGCCGGGAATGAAGATCACCGGCAGGTGACCGAAGCGCAGCGCACCGAGCAGCAGGCCGGGGACGATCTTGTCGCAGATGCCCAGGCACAGCGCCGCGTCGAACAGGTTGTGGGACAGCGCCACGGCAGTGGACATGGCGATGACTTCGCGGCTGGAAAGGCTCAGTTCCATGCCCGCCTCACCCTGGGTCACGCCATCGCACATGGCCGGCACGCCGCCGGCGAACTGGCCCACCGAGCCAATCTCGTCCAGCGCGCCCTTGATGATCGCCGGGAAGTACTGGTACGGCTGGTGTGCGGAAAGCACATCGTTGTAGGCCGAGACGATGGCCACGCTGGCCTGATCGGGCAGGCGCAGCCGCTGCTTGTCGGAGCGGGAACAGCCGGCCATGCCATGGGCCTGGTTGGCGCAGGGCAGCGAGCTGCGCCGCGGCCCCCTGTCCGCCGCCTCGCGCATCTGCGCCAGATAGGCGGCACGCGTGGGCCGGCTGCGTTCGATCAGCCGCTGGGTGATGGCTTGAATAACGGGATGCATGGGGAGCTCCTGAAAGGTACGACACAGTGCGGTGCTGCCATGCCAGTCAGACTAACGCAGATTCGCCGCGAAGGAACCGCCACCCGCCACGAGGCACCATGGCCTGTTGACTTCCCGTTTTCAATCAGTAAGATACGCGGCGCTGTTCCGCGATAGCTCAGTCGGTAGAGCAAATGACTGTTAATCATTGGGTCCCTG
>NZ_JBOY01000135.1:0-11375 GCF_000647775.1 Pseudomonas sp. RL
GCGGGTGTCGCCACCAGCGCGGCCACATGTAGCGTGGCGCCACCCGCGCGGGCCAGGGCCGCCGCGCGCTGCAGCGCCGGGGAATGACGCATCCGGGGATCGACGATCACCAGAAGGCGCTGGAACTGGGTCATGGGGGGCAGCCTCCGTGAAGTCCGGCCGCGCGGCCGCCCTTTCACTGTAGCCGCGCCCACCCCGAACCGTTGATCGTCATGGCGGCCGCCCGGCGGAGATTTCACCCATGCTGCACAGGGTCGCGCTGACGACGGACGACACGCATGAATGGACAACGCGAGGTCATCGACTTCCTGTGCAACCCGCGCAGCCACGGCCCGGGGCCGGGCGTCGTCGAGCGCATCGACACCCACGGCTCGCTGATCGTCCTGTACGGCGACCGGGCCTATAAGCTAAAGCGCGCGGTGACCTACGCCTCGCTGGACTTCCGCAGCCTGGCGAGCCGCGCCCGTGCCTGCCGCGCGGAACTGGCCCTGAACCGCCGCACCGCGCCAACCCTGTACCTGGGGGTGAGCGCCATTACCCGCCAGGCCGATGGCCGCCTGGCCTTCGATGGTCCCGGCAGCGTACTGGACTGGGTGGTGGTGATGCGCCGCTTTCCCCAGGAGGCCCTGTTCGACCGCATGGCCGGCGCCGGCACGCTGGCGATGGACCTGGCCGAACAGCTCGGTGCCGAAATCGCCCGCTTTCACAACAGCGCCGACCGCCTGCCCGAGCAGGGCGGTGTCGAAGGCATCCGCCTGGCCATCGAGGAGAACCACCGGGAACTGCTCGGCCATCCGGACCTGCTGCCCAGCGCGCCGGTACAGGCCCTGTACCGCGCCAGCCTGCAGGCGCTCGACCGCCAGGCCGACTGCCTCGAACAGCGGCGCCGCGACGGCCGGGTCCGGCGCTGCCACGGCGACCTGCGCCTGGCCAACATCTGCCTGTTCGAAGGTCGGCCGACGCTGTTCGACGGCATCGAGTTCAGCGAGCGACTGAACTGCATCGACGTGCTCTACGACCTCTCCTTCGTGCTCATGGACCTGCACTTCCGGCAGTTGCCGAGGCACGCCGAGCAGCTGCTGGCCCGCTACCGGGCACAGCGCGACGAAGCCGAAGACTGCCAGCCACTGCCACTGTTCTTCGCCCTGCGAGCGGCGCTGCGCGCCTTCACCCTGGCCGGCAGCGCCAAGCGCCAGAGCGAGCCACGCATTGCCCGGCTCAAGGCTCGCCAGGCCCGCAGCCTGCTGCGCCTGGCGCGCGTCAGCCTGGAGCTCCCGCCGCTGCGCTTGACGCAGGCACGCCAGCGGCAATGCTGAACCCAGGCCCGATCATGGAGAGGCACATGTCTACGGAACGCCCGCTTATCTTCGCCCTGCACGGCAGCCAGGACTATGCCCGCCGGGTCGCCCGACACCTCGGTTGCGACCTCGGCGAACACGAGGAACGCACCTTCGAGGACGGTGAACACAAGACCCGCGCCCTGGAGCGGGTCAACCGCCGCGACGTCGTGGTGCTGCACAACCTCTACGGCGACGAGCGCCAGAGCGTCAACGACAAGCTGTGCCGCCTGCTGTTCTTCTGCGGCGCGCTGAAGGACGCCGGCGCCCGCCACCTGCAACTGGTCGCCCCCTACCTGTGCTACGCCCGCAAGGAACGCCGCACCCAGTACCAGGACCCGGTCATCACCCGTTACCTGGCGGGACTGTTCGAGGCCTGTGGGGTGGATCGGCTGATGGCCCTGGAAGTCCACAACCTGGCGGCCTTCGACAACGCCTTCCGCATTCCCACCCAGCACCTGGCCAGCGCTGAGCTGTTCGCCGAGCACTTCGCCCCACTGGCCGCCGACGCCGAGCTGGTGTCCGTGTCGCCGGACGCCGGCGGCGCCAAGCGCGCCGAACTGTTCCGCCAGGCCCTGCAGCGGCGCATCGGCCGGCCGGTGGGCAGCGCCTACATGGAGAAATACCGGGCCAACGATGTGGTCACCGGCGCCCTGCTGGTCGGCGACGTGCGCGGCAAGGTGGCGATCGTGATCGACGACCTGATCAGTACCGGCGGCACCCTGCTGCGCGCCGCCCGGGCCTGCCAGGAGGCTGGCGCCTCGCGCCTGTTCGCCGCCGCCGCGCACGGGCTGTTCACCGGCGGCACCGAGCTGCTGGACAGCCCGCTGTTCGAAGGCATCGTCCTGTGCGATACGGTGCCGCCGTTCCGCCTTCCCGCCGAGCTGGCCGCGCGCCGGCTGACCCTGCTGGATTCCACGGCCATGGTGGCGGCGCAGTTGGCGGAGAATTACGGCATCCAGACGTAACGGTACGGAATCAGTACATATCGGGATGGGGTTGGCTCGGCGGCGGCGCTTCCTTCTCCGGCAGCTCGGTCATTACCGCCTCGGTCAGCAGCAGCACACTGGCCACCGACACGGCATTCTCCAGCGCCACGCGCACCACCTTGGTGGGATCGATGATGCCGGCCTCGTACAGATCCACGTAGCGGTTGGCGGCGGCATCGAAGCCGACGTTGCCGCCCTCGGCCAGCATGCGCGCCACCACCACCCCGGCGTCCACCGCCGAGTTCTCGGCGATGGTGCGTGCCGGCGCCTCCAGGGCGCGGCGCAGGATCTGCAGGCCGGTACGCTCATCCCCCTCGCTAGCGGCCTCCGCCTCGACCAGCGTCGGCACGCAGCGCAGCAGCGCCAGCCCGCCACCCGGCACGATGCCTTCGGCGATGGCCGCCTTGGTGGCGGCGATGGCATCGTCCAGCGCGTCCTTGCGGGCGCGCATCTCGGATTCGGTGGGCGCGCCGACGCGGATCACCGCCACCCCGCCGGCCAGCTTGGCCAGGCGTTCCTGCAGCTTCTCGCGATCGTAGTCGCTGGTCGCCTTGTCGATCTGCTGGCGCAGCTGCTGCACGCGTTTGTCGATGGCCTCGCGGGCGCCCGCGCCGCCGATCAGCGTGGTGCTCTCCTTGTCCACCACCACCCGCCGCGCGCGGCCGAGCATCTCCAGGGTCACCTGTTCCAGGCTCAGCCCCAGCTCGCTGGAGATCACCTGGCCGTCGGTAAGAATCGCGATGTCCTGCAGCAGCTCCCGGCGCCGGTCGCCGAAGCCCGGCGCCTTGACCGCCACCGCATGCAGCACGCCGCGCAACTGGTTGACGATCAGCGTGGCTAGCGCCTCGCCCTCGATGTCCTCGGCGATCAGCACCAGCGGCCGGCCGCTCTTGGCCAGCTGTTCGAGCAGCGGAATCAGGTCCTTGAGCAGGCCGATCTTCTGCTCGCAGAGCAGCAGGTAGGCGTCTTCCAGCACCACCTGCATCTTCTCGCTGTCGGTGACGAAGTACGGCGATACGTAACCCCGGTCGAAGCGCATGCCTTCCACCACCTCCACCACGGTTTCTGTGGTCTTGGATTCCTCGACGCTGATCACCCCCTCGCTGCCGACCTTTTCCAGCGCGTCGGCCACCTGCTCGCCGACATTCGCATCGTTATGGGCGGAGATGGTCGCCACCTGGGCCTTTTCCAGCCGCGTGCTCACCGGCCGGGACTGGCTGCGCAGGGTGTCCACCGCCAGTTGCAGGCCGCGATCCAGCCCGCGCTTGAGGTCAATGGCGCTGGCCCCGGCCACCACGTTGCGCACGCCATCGGCGAACAGCGCGTGCGCCAGCACGGTGGCGGTGCTGGTGCCGTCGCCCACCAGTTCCCCGGTACGCTCGGCGGCCTGGCGCAGCATCTGTGCGCCGAGGTTTTCCTCCGGGTCTTCCAGGTCCACCTGCTTGGCGATGGTCACCCCGTCGTTGCACACCAGTGGTGCGCCCCAGCTGCGCTGGATCAGCACCGACTTGGACTTGGGCCCGAGCGTCACCCGCACCGCATCGGCCAGCTGCGTGGCGCCGCGCAGCACCTTGTCGCGGGCGGCGCCGCGAAACAGGATCTTGGTGTGGGCCATGGCATGCCTCCTTCGCCGATGCGGACGGTTTGCGTGTTCGAGTGGCAAGGGCGCGGGAAAGCTCCGGGGTGGCGATGGACGCGCCGGGACGGCTGACCTTGCGGGGCCGGACCTGCCCGGCCGACGCGGCCGGGCGACGCTCAGCGCCGATCCAGGTGGTGATACAGCTCGTCTTCGTCGGCAAAATGCAGGTCGAGCACAGTATCCAGCTGCACCAGCAGGCGCTGGATATCGGCCAGTGCCTCGGCGGTCGGCGGGTCTTCCAGGTCGGCGCCCATGCGCTCCAGCTGGTGGCCGAGGCGGAAGATCTCCCGGTGCGTGTGGCTCAGCGCGGCGAGCGGGTCCTCCCCGGCCAGGTGGTTCGCCAGGCGCGGGAACAGCGCATCCTCGTCCTCGCGCTCGTGGGGCAGCAGCTGTTCCTGCAAATCCCCCAACAGCTCGCGCAATTCCCGCCCGGCCTGTGCCGCCGGCAGGCTGGTCAGCCGCTGTGCCAGCCGGTGCACCCGGATCAGCAGGGGCGCCAGCGCGGCGTGTCCCTGGCGCAGGCGCTCCACCTGCTCGCTGTCCAGTGCCGTCGCGGCGATCCGCCGGCCGCCACGCAGGGCGCGCAAGGCGTTGAGGATGACCAGCACGTCGATGCCTTCCTGCAGCAACGCGCCGGCCAGCGGCGGCAGCATGCCCAGCGCCGCGAAGAGCATGGCCAGCAGCGACAGGCCCATGCCCACCGTCACGCTCTGCACGGCGATGCGCCGCGAGCGCCGCGCGATCAGCAGGATTTCCGGGATGCGGTCCAGGCGATCCACCAGCAGCACCACGCTGGCCGCCTCCGAGGAGGCCGTGCCGCCACCCGCCGCCAGGGCGATGCCGACATCCGCGGCGGCCAGCGCCGGCGCATCGTTGATGCCGTCGCCGACCATCGCGGTGTGGCCCTGGTGGCGGCCCTGAGCCACCGCCTCGACCTTCTGCAGCGGCGTCAGGCCGGCGCACACCTCATCAACCCCGGCGGCGCGGCCGATCACCTCGGCGGCCTCCCGCTGGTCGCCGGTCAACATGACCATCCGCTCGACCCCGGCACGCCGCAGCGCCCGCAGGGTATAGGGGGTTTCCAGGCGCAGCCGGTCGGAGAACAGCGCCACCCCTTCGATCTGGCCGTCCACGGCAATGAAACTGCCGGCGGCCAGCTCATAAGCCATGCGCCGGCGCAGCGTCTCGATCCCGGGACTGACCACCGCGCCCTGCGCCACGTAATCGAAGCTGCCGAAGGCGATGTGATGGCCGTCCACCTGGCCGCTGAGCCCGGCGCCCGGCACCTCGTGTACCGCGCGTGGCGTGACCAGGCTCAGTCCCTGCTCGGCAGCCGCGCGCACCAGCGCCCGCGACACCAGATGCGGGGAGGCCTGGGCCAGCGCCGCGCCCAGGGCCAGCAGCCGGGCCGGCGGAAGCCGGCCGGCGCTTTCCACGGCGTCGAGGGTCACGTTGCCGGCGGTCAGGGTGCCGGTCTTGTCGAAGAAGAAGCGCCGGGCCAGCGCCAGCGCCTCCAGGGTGGCGCCATCCTTGATCAGCACGCCGCGCCGTGCGCTGCGCGAGATGCCGGCGATGATCGCCACCGGCGCGGCGAGGATCAGCGGACAGGGCGTGGCCACCACCAGCACCGCCAGGGCGCGCAACACGTCGCCGCTGAGCCACCAGGCCAGCCCGGCCAGCCCCAGGGTCAGCGGGATCAGCGCGAGCGCGTAGCGGTCGGCCAGCCGCACGAAGGGCGCCCGCGAACCGCGCGCCGCCTCGACCATCGCCACGATGCCGGCATAGGTGCTCTGCTGCGCCGGCCGGCTTGCGCGCAGGTCGAACGGCGCGCCGGCGTTGACCACCCCGCTGCGCACCGTCTCGCCGGCATGGCGGCGCACCGGCAGGGCTTCGCCGGTCAGCGCCGACTCATCGAGGACCGCTTCGCCGAGCAGCACCTCGCCATCCACCGGCACCACTTCGCCCAGACGCACCAGCAGGGTGTCGCCCGGCGCCACCTGCTCCACAGGAATCTGCTCCAGCGCATCGTCCCGGTAACGCCAGGCCTGGCGCGGCGCCCGGTCGACCAGGCGGTGCAACTCGCGTTCGGCGCGCTGCTCGGTCCAGGACTCCAGCAGGCGGCCGCCGGCCAGCATCAGCGCGATGATCGCCGCGACCAGCGCCTCGTCGACCGCCAGGGCGGCGAGGATGGCCAGCAGCGCGATCAGGTCGACGCCCACCTCGCGGCGCAACAGCCGCACCAGGATCTCTGCCAGCAGCACCGCCGCCGCCAGCAAGGCGCTGGCCGTCCACACCCAGCGCGCCGCCCGCTCGGGCGCCAGCAGCCCGACCGGCACTGCCAGCAGGGCCACCAACAGGAGCAGCGGGTTGAACCAGGCAGGCAGGCGGGCGGTTGGCATCAGGCTCCGGGCAGCATGCGCCGCAGGGTTTGGTCACGCAGCACATAGTGATGGAACAGCGCCGCCACCGCGTGCAGGCCGATCAGCCAGTAACCGGCCTGGGCAACGGTTTCGTGCAGTTCCTTGAGCTGGCCGGCGCGGTCCTGGTCAGCCGGCAGCAGCGCTGGCAGCTCCAGGCCGAAGAACGGCACCGGCTTGCCGGCGGCGCTCAGGGTCAGCCAGCCGAGTAGCGGCAGGCCGATCATGAAGGCGTATAGCGCCAGGTGCATCAGCCGCCCCAGCAGGTGCAGCGCGCCGGGTTCCGGCCGCACCGGTTTGATCAGCCGCGCCAAAAGGCGCAGCCAGACCAGCGCGAACACGCTCAGGCCCAGCATGAAGTGCCAGTGCTTGAGCAGCTCGCGCGGCTCGCTGCCCTTGGGAAAGTTGCCCTTCAGCTCGATGGTGGCGTACACCGCCGCGATCAGCAGCAGCATCAGCCAGTGCAGGCCGATGCTCAGGGGGCTGTAGCGTTGCGTGTTCATTGCGGTACTCCTCGCGGATGGGATACCGGCAGGCTAGCGAGCGTTGCTTAACCGAAGCTTAGCGGGGGGCGACGCAGCGGCCTCGGCCGGGAAGCTCACCACCACCCGCAGCCCGCCCAGCGGCGAGTCCAGCAGCGCCAGCCCGGCGCCGTGCAGCTCGGCGATGCGTGCGACGATGGCCAGGCCGAGCCCGGCGCCCTCCCCCTCGCCCAGCCGGAAGAAGCGTTCCAGCAGCTGCGGGCGCAGCTCGGCCGGCACACCCGGCCCGCTGTCATCCACCACCAGCTGCAGGCCCTGCGCCGTGGTGGCCAGGCTGACCTGGATGCGGCCGCCCGCCGGGGTGTACTGCAACGCGTTGCCGACCAGGTTCTGCAGCAGCGTGGCCAGGCTGGCGGCATCGCCGCGCAGCAGGCGGTCGCCGTTGCGCTCGTCCTCCAGGGTCAGTTCCTGATCGCGACTGAGCGCCAGCGGGGTCAACTCGGCCAGGGTTTCGCGGGCCAGCGCGCCGACGTCCACAGGCTGGCGGTGCACGCGCTGGGCGTCGGGCTCCAGGCGGGCCAGGGTGAGCAGCTGCGTCACCACCCGGGTGGTGCGATCGACGCCGCCGATCAGCAGCCGCAAGGCGCGCTCGCGTTCCGCCGCATCGGCCGTGCCGAGCGCGTTCTGGGCATGGATGCGCAGCACCGCCAGCGGCGTGCGCAGTTCGTGGGCGGCATCGGCGATGAAGCGCTTCTCCCGCACGATCAGCTGGTTGAGCTGGTGCAGCAGCCGGTTCAGCGAGGCCGCCACCGGCTCCAGCTCGCGCGGCAGGGGCGCCAGCAGCAGCGGTGACAGGTCGGCGGCGTCGCGGCTGCGCAGCAGATGCGCCATGCGCGCCAGCGGCCGCAGACCCCAGCCCACCGCCAGCCAGACCAACAAGGCAACCAGCGGCAGGCCGATCAGATCAGGCAGCAGGCTGCGCCGGGCGATCTTGCCCACCAGCTCGCCGCGCACGTCGTCGCGCTCGCCGACCAGGATGCGCAGGCCGTCGCGGCTGCCGTCCAGCAGGAACAGCCGCCACTGGTAGTCGCCCAGACGCAAGTCGTGGAAACCCGCCTGTCCGCCCAGCAGTTCCAGCAGCGACTCGTCCGGCGCGCTCGACGAGCGCAACAACAGCCGCCCCTGGCCGTCGTAGGCCTGGAAGCCCAGCTTGCTTTCGTAGGCATGCCCGGCAGGCACCGCGCCCGCGTCGCGCCGATAGCGCACCGCTTCATCGAGCGCGGCCTGCAGCTCGGCCAGCCGCCCCGGTTCCTGGCCGCTGCGCAGCATGCCCTGCAACAGCCGGGCGCTCTGCGCCAGCTGGGCATCGAACAGCTCCTCGATCTCGTGGCGGGCGTCGCGGTAGCTCTGCTGGGCAACCAGGGTCAGACCCAGGGCCAGGGTGCCCAGGACCAGCACCAGGGTGCGGGTGCGGATCGACAGCTTCAGCATTTTTCCACCAGATAGCCGACACCGCGCACCGTGCGGATCAGCTCCGGAAAGAACTTGCGGCGCAGATGGTGGATATGCACCTCCAGGGCATTGCTCTCCACCTCCTGGTCCCAGCCATACAGCACCTGCCCCAGCCGGTCGCGAGTCAGCACCCGCCCCGGCTGGGCCAGCAGTTCGTGCAGCAGCAGGTATTCCTTGCGCGGCAGGCCGATCTCCCGGCCCTGGTAGCTGACCTGCTGGGTCACCGGGTCCAGGCGAATGCCCCGATACTCGAGCAGCGGCTGCGAGCGGCTGAAGCTGCGCCGCAGCAGCGCGCGCAGCCGGGCCTTGAGCTCCTCCACATCGAACGGCTTGACCAGATAGTCGTCCGCACCGGCATCCAGCCCGGCGATGCGGTCGCTGGTCGCGTCGCGGGCGGTGAGCACCAGTACCGGCACCGGATTGGCGGCGGCGCGCAGGCGGCGCAGCACCTGCAGGCCGTCGAGGCGTGGCAGGCCCAGGTCGAGGATCGCCAGATCGAAGCTCTCGTGACTGAGCGCGTGCAGCGCCGCGGCGCCGTCGCGCAGCCAGTCCACCGTGTAGGCCTCGGGCTTGAGGGCCGTACGGATGCCCTCGCCGAGCGCCGGATCGTCTTCCACCAACAGAATGCGCATAAGGCGGCTTTCCCACATGCCGGGCGTTCCCGGCATTCAACGCCGGGCGCCGTCTTTATTCCAGTTCTTCTTCGACCCGCTGCAGCAGGCGTTGTGCTTCCTCGCGTCGTCCGGCATCGGCCAGCGCGCGGCCCGGCCGGTCGGGTGCGGCCAGCGCCCTCTCCAGCGCCGCGCGGGCCTCCCGGTAGTGGCCCTCGCGGAACAGGAAATCGGCGTGGAAGTAGTTGCTGTCCAGACCGTTCGGATTCAGGCGCAGCGCCTGGTCGAACAGTTCGGCGGCCTTGGCCTTGTCACCGAAGCCGATCGGCCAGCCCGGCACCTGGTAATACAGGGTGGCCAGGCTGGTGTACGCCGAGCCGTCGAGGGCCTGCGGATCGAGCGTCAGCGACTCTTCGAACACCGTGCGCGCCTGCTTGGCCAGCCCCAGCGCGCCCAATCCGCCCTTGGCGCCAGCCCAGGTGCTGAGGATGATGCCCTGCCAGCTCTTCAGCTCCGCCGAGTCGGGGTTGCGCCGGGTGGCGGCTTCGGCCTGGCTGGCGAGCTGTTCGAAGGCCGCCTCGCGGCGCGCCTCGGGCAGCTCGTAGTTGATCTGCGCCCAGCGCTCCTGCAGGTGCGCGAGCTCCTGTTCGCCGGCAGCGTCGAGGGCGAAGACGGACTGGCTGGCCAGGGCCAGCAGGACGGCGCCGATACCGAGTCGGATAGTCATGGGTGTTGATCTCCGGAAGAGGTAGAAGACAGGGCAGGCTCCGCCCCACGGGCGAAGCGACGGATGACCGGCAGCTGGCGCTGCAGTGCGCGGTCGACCAGCCGCGGCAGCAACTGGTTGAGGAACACGAAGAAGCGCTCCGGCCAGCCCAGGTAGAGCTCCTCGCGCTCGGCCTCGATGGCCCGGGCGATCTGCCCGGCCACCTGGTCGGGATCGTCCATGGCCACGCCCAGCGCATCGTTCATGGCCACCACCGGCCCGGCGTTCATCGCCGTACGGGTGGCGCGCGGCGCGATGTACAGCACCCGGACGGCGGTGTCGGCCATCTCGCGGCGCAACGCCTCGCTGAAGCCGCGCAGGGCGAACTTGCTGGCGCAGTAGACGGCGAAGCCGGGGTAGCCGAGCGAGCCGAAGGTGGAACCCAGGTTGATCACCAGCGCGCGCGGCGCACGGCGCAGCTCGGGCAGCAGCAGGCGCAGCAACTGCAGGGTGGCGGTGACGTTCACGCTGATCAGCCGCTCGATGGACGCCTCGTCCTGCTCCTCGAACAGGCTGAAGCGGTTGATCCCGGCGGCGCTGATCACGCCGTTGAAATCCTCGAAGTGGCGGGCGGCGATCAGCACCCGCTGGCGATCCGCCGGATTGGCCAAGTCGGCGCAGACGCTGTCCACCTGCCCGGGGAAGCGCTCGGCCAGCTGTTCCAGCGCGGCGCGATCGCGGCCGACCAGCAGCAGCCGGGCACCGCCCTCGCACAGCCGTTCGACCAGCGCCTGGCCGATGCCACCGCTGGCGCCGGTGACCAGCAGCCGACAGTCAGCGAGTCGCATGGCGCACCTCCGCCGTCAGGCTGTGGAACAGGTCGCCGTACAGGCGGTACACCACCCGCGCGGTGTGCACCACGGCGGCGCGGTCGTCGGCGTCGTCGAGGCGATTCATCAGCGTGCGGAAGAATTCCACATGGCTGATGTCCAGGCTGCCGTGGGAGGTCAGGTAGCTGAAGGCCTGGGGCGGCAACTGCAGGCTGGTGCGCAGCACGTCGGCGGCCTGGGTGGCCAGGGCGATGCTGGTGCCCTCCAGCACGTTGACCATGCCGAAGAAGCTCACCGGGTTGTGGCGGGCAATGCGGTCGTAGACGTAGGCGACCATCAGCTCGGTGGCCAGGCTCGGCTGGCCGTTGCGCACCGCCTCGGCATCGCCGCCGCAGGCGCGGATGTCGTTGAGAATCCACTCCTGGTGGCCGATCTCCTCCTCGATGTATTCGGCCACCGCGACCCGCAGCCATTCCAGCCGCTCCGGCAGCCGCGCGCCGCAGGCCATCAGCAGCGGCACGGTGTGCTTGACGTGGTGGTAAGCCTCGCTCAGGAAGGCGATGTAGCTGTCCCGGCTGGCGGTGCCGTCCAGGGCACTCCGGATGATCGGTGCGCCGAGCAGGTAGGCACGCTCGGCCTCGGTCTGGCGTTGCAGCTCGTCGAAGAATTCCATGGGTCACTCTCCACTGGAAGATGTCAGCAGGCCCGCCAGGGCCTCTTGGTAATGGTCGAGCAGCGCGGCGCGGCGCAGCCGCCCGTTGCGGGTGGCCAGGCCGTTGTCGGCGCTGAAGGGTTGCTCGGCGCGCAGCCAGCGGTGCACGCGGGCGTAGTCGGGCAGCGTACGGTTGACCG
>NZ_JBOY01000136.1:0-20735 GCF_000647775.1 Pseudomonas sp. RL
GGACTTCTGGCAGGTCGGCGGCTTCCTGGCCAGCTGGGTGATCGGCTACGGCATGGTGCAATCCGTTGCCCCGTATTTCACCGGCAAGCGCAGCGGCCGGGTTCCCGACGGCCGCGCCGCCATCGCCCTGGGCCTGCACAGCGCGCTGCTGGCGCAGGCGGTGCTGATCGGCGGCCTGCTGCTGGCGGCGCTGATTTCCATCGGCTTGCCGCGCCATGGCGCGGCGGCCAGAACCTGACGATGCAGGGAGACCGTGATGACTGAGACCAAGACCAAGATGACCTTCCAGGTGCGCTCCATTCGCCAGGATGCCCACGGCAGCGAAGCGCAGTGCAAGGACGCCCGCATTCAGTTGGACACTGACCTGGCCGGGCGGCGTGACGCCTTCAACCCGGCCGAGCTGCTGCTCGCCGCGTTGTCGGCCTGCATGATCAAGGGCATCGAGCGGGTCGTGCCGATCCTGAAGTTTTCCTTGCGCGGCGTGGAAGTGCGCATCGACGGGGTGCGCCAGGATGTGCCGCCGAGGATGGAGTCGATCCACTACGAGATCATCGTCGACACCGACGAGCCGGACCGGCGCCTCGACCTGTTGCACGAAAACGTCCGGAAGTACGGCACGGTTTTCAACACCGTCGCCCCCGGTACCGAACTGAGCGGCGTCCTGCGGCGCGGCTCGGTCCAGGAGTAGGGGCGGCACCTGATATACCCTCTGAGGGTATGTTGGGGCGCGACTCAACGCGACAGGTCTCTGAACGATGAAGGCTGTACAAGAGGCCGCGTTGGCCCCGGCGGGCAAAACGCCAACCCCGTCGTTCCCGCCCGGCGCCGGGCGGGCTACCCTGCGGATGCCGCCGACGCTCAGGAGAGCCCGCATGATCACCACCCTGATCGAGCACGTGACCCGCCAGCACATCGCCCTGCAGTCTGGCGCCGCCCGCCTGCGGGCCCGCACCGATAGCGAGGCGCTGCACGACATGCGCGTCGCCGTGCGTCGCCTGCGCAGTCTGTTACGACCGCTGCGCAGCCTGACGCCGTTCGCCGCCCTCGAAGCCGCCGCAGCCGCCTTCGGCCAGAAGAGCACCCCGCTGCGCGACAGCGAAGTCCTGCTGGAAGAACTGCGCCGGCGCGGCCATACCCGTCTTTCCAGCCGCCGCAAGGCCCTGGAACGTGGCTACGACAGCCTTCTGGCCGGTCCTGAACTGGCCCTGCTGCTGCAAACCCTGGATGCCTGGCCCGCCACCCTGCGCCTGGCGGTATGGCACGACGAACTGGGCGACCTGGCGCCGTACATCCGCAAGCGCCTGGCCCGCCAGCAACGGCGCCTCGGCCTGGCCCTGCGCGACCCCGAGCACGACCGCCACCGCCTGCGCGTGCTGATCAAGCGCGTGCGCTACGCCGCCGAAGCCTACCCGGTCCTCGCCGCACTGCCGAAAACCGCCGCCCGCCAGTTGAAAGCCGCCCAGGCCGCCCTCGGCGACTGGCACGACCACCTGCAATGGCTGCACCGCGCCGAAACCGAGCGCGACCTGCAGCCGTATTGCGAAACCTGGCGCCGTGCCCAGATCGCGGCCGAACGCCGTGCGGATCGTGCGCTGCAACCGTTGCTGGACGTGTTCACATAAGAGCGGAACGGGCCGGCGGTGAGCCCGCGCTGGGGCGGCGCGCGAAGCAGCCATCAACAACGCCCTCGCAATGCCCTCGCAATTGCTGCGATGAGCCGCAGCCCGTCTCCCGTATACTCCCGGCACACCTCATCCCAGGAGAGCACCATGTATCGCCCCGAAGATTTTCGTCTTGATGGTCAGGTTGCGGTCGTCACAGGCGCCGGCGCGGGCATCGGCCGGGCCATCGCGCAAACGTTCGCCGCCGCTGGCGCGGCGGTGCTGGTCAGCGACCTTTCGGTGGCGGCCGCCGAGGCGGTGCGTGACGAGATCATCGCCGCCGGCGGTCAGGCTGCCGCCCACGGGTGCGATATCACTGACGAGGCCCAGCTCGAACAACTGGTCGAGCGCTGCGTGGCCACCTTCGGCTCGCTCACGCTGCTGGTCAGCAATGCCGGTGGCGGCGGTCCGAAGCCCTTCGACATGCCGATGGCCGATTTCCGCCGCGCCTACGAACTGAACGTGTTCTCGCTGTTCCGCCTGGCCCAGCTGGCGGCGCCGCACATGGAGCGCGCCGGCGGCGGGGCGATGCTGGCGATCTCCTCGATGGCCGGCGACAACCGCAACCAGCGCATGGCCTCCTACGGCTCTTCCAAGGCGGCGGCCAACCACCTGGTCCGCAACATCGCCTTCGACCTGGGGCCGCGCGGTATCCGCGTCAACGGCATCGCCCCCGGCGCGACCCTTACCGATGCGCTGAAAAGCGTGCTCACCGAAGACATCCAGCGCCGCATGCTGGCGCACACACCGATCCAGCGGCTCGGCGAACCGCAGGACATGGCCAACGCCGCGTTGTTCCTCTGCTCGCCGGCGGCGGCCTGGATCAGCGGCCAGATCCTCACCGTCTCCGGCGGCGGCGTGCAGGAGCTGGACTGACCCACCCTGCGAGACGTGCTGATCATGAAGACCTAATACTTCGCCGCCGCCAGCCTGGACGGCTTCATCGCCACCGAGGACGACTCCCTGGACTGGCTGTTCCCCCTGGGCGATCTCGACGACTCCAGCTACCCGGCATTCATTGCCGAGGTCGGCGCGCTGGCCATGGGCGCGGCCACCTATGAGTGGCTGCTGCGCAATGCCGACGCGGTCACCGCTGAAACCGGCTCGCCCTGGCCCTACACGCAACCGGCCTGGGTCTTCACCCACCGCACGCTGCCGACCATCGAAGGCGCGGACATCCGCTTCGTGCACGGCGACGTGCGTCCGGCGCACGCCCAGATGCGCGCCGCCGCCGGCACCCGCAACCTCTGGATCGTCGGCGGCGGCGAACTTGCCGGCCAGTTCTACGACGCCGGCCTGCTGGACGAACTGATCATCCAGATCGGCTCCGTCACCCTCGGCCATGGCAAGCCGCTGTTTCCGCGTCGCGTACTGAGCCCGGTCCTGCGCCTGCTTTCCGTTCGCCAGATCGGCGCCGGCATGGCCGAACTGCGTTACGCGGTGGAGAAGGGCGGCGCTGAATAAGCGCGTTCCTTGCTACCGACTCGTACATCCTTGTGCATCGCTCGCCAACGGAACGACCAGCTCCGCAACCAGGCCGCCATCCGGGCGCGGCTTCAGGTTCAGGGTGCCGCCAAACCGTTCCAGGATGGCGCGAACGATCGAGATGCCCAGGCCGGCGCCGTCCTGGCGTTGGCGGCCCTGATCGCCCCGCCAGAAGCGGCGGCCGATCTGTGCCACCTGTTCCGGGCTCAAACCGGGGCCGCGATCGGCGATGTCGATGCGACAACGGTGATGCGCGTGCTCGACGTGCACGTCGACCTCGATGGCGTGCGGGGAATAGCGCATGGCGTTGTCCACCAGGTTGCGCACCGCGGTTTCCAGCATGGAGCGGGGCATGGGCGCGGCTGCATCCGTGCCGGTCGTGGACAGTCGTAGGCGGCCGGGCGCGGTGTGGTCGATCTGCATGATCACGCCAGTGACAGACTCGAGCACCGACTCGCAGCGGTCCGCCGGCGCGACGGGGGCTTCGGTGCGCGCCAGGATCGCCATCTGATCCAGGGTGTGTCGCAGGCGCTTCACGCCTTCTTCCGCATTGCTGAGCGAGGCCTGGGCGTCGGCACCTTCGGAGAGCCGGGCGACCTGCAGGTGCGTGTCGATCACCGTCAGCGGCGTGCGCAGCTCGTGCGCCGCGGCATCGGTAAAGGCCCGTTGGCTGGATAAGGTCCGGGACAGCCGCTCGAGCAGCCCGTTCATGGCGTCCAGCACGGTTCGCAGCTCCGCGGGCGCATGGGCCACGGCCAGCGGCGTGGTGTCGTCGATCTGCCGGGCGCGCAACTGCTGGCGCAGCCCGTTCAACGGCGACAGCCCCCGGCCGATGCCGATCCAGAGCGCGACCAGTCCGCCGAAGAGGGCAACCAGGAAGGGCACGCCCACTGCGGACAGCAGGTCCTTGATCAACTGGGTTCGCTGGTCCAGGCGATCCGCCGTCGTGATCTGGTAGCCGCCAGCGTTCAAGACATAAATGCGCCATTGCTCGCCTTGCACATCGCGGGTAGTGAACCCCGCGGGAAGGGCGTCGAATCCGCGATGCGCGCCAGAGGTGGTGCGGGCCAGGATCTCCCCGCGCAGCGTGCGTATCTCGCACTCGATCCCCTCGCCGCCACCGACCTGAACCGCATCGGCGAAATCGGCAGGCGTGGAATGAGGGGACAGCGCCGTTCGTTCCAGCAGACCCGCCACCATGCGGGCCGACATGGCGAGCCGACCGTCGAGGGTGCGCTCCAGGTTGGCTTCGGCGCCGCGCAGCATCCAGCCTGCGGCGGCGCCCCAGAGCAGCACCAGTGCGATGCCGGTGATCAGAACGGCGCGCAGGCGCAGGCTCATGGGGAGGGTCTCCAGCCAAGGCGATAGCCCAGGCCACGCGCGGTCTCGATTGCTGCGCTCCCCAGCTTGCGGCGGATGTTGTGGATGTGAACATTCAGGGCATTGCTGCCGATCTCCTCGCCCAGTCCGAACAGGCGCTCATTCAGCACCTGCGGCGTGACCCAGCGACCGTCGGCATCGGCCAGGTGCGTCAGCAGATCGATCTCGCGGCGTGACAGGGCAACGGATTCGCCGTGCAGCCAGGCAAGACCGCTCGCGGGTTCCAGGCGCAGCGGGCCGGCCGCGACGACTTGCGCGGCGCGTCCCTGGGTGCGTCGGACCAGGGCGTGCAGGCGGGCGGCCAGTTCCCGCAGATCGAACGGCTTGACCAGATAGTCGTCGGCGCCCTCGTGCAGCCCCTTCAGCCGATGCTCGATGGCATCACGGGCGGTAAGGATCAGCACCGGCAGGTGGGGGTCGACAGCGCGCAGCGTGGCCATCAGTTCCATTCCGTCGCGGTCGGGAAGGCCCAGATCGAGCACCAGCGCATGAAAGGTTTCTTCCAGGTGCGCGGTCTCCGCCGCCTGCGCGGTGCGTACGTGATGCGCGCCGATGCCGTGCTTGCTCAGCCCCGCCACGATGCCCTTGCCGATCAGCTCGTCATCTTCCACCAACAACACACGCATCCGGGTTTCACCTCCTCTGGACCAGGCGGCATGGTAAGCCACCGAGTCCCGGGGTGTTAGCGACTCGGCTCGGCGGCCGCTTTAGTTTCGTTTAATCGAACGCACGCATGATCCTCCCGACCTTGTTCAGGAGGATTCGGATAGTGTCCCGGTATCGAAGCGTTCTCGCGGTGTTCCTGTTGTGCTGCGCCAGCATCGGCAGCGTCTGGGCAAGTGGTGGCCTGTTCGCCTGGGACAAGCGCGCTCCTCAGTTCCTGGATGCAGACCAGGTCTTTACGCTGGCGCCGGTCCGGCAGGAGGGCGACGCGCTCACGGCCGCCGGTCTGGTTGCCGAGGGTTACTACCTCTACCGGCATGCCATCCGCCTGGTCGATGCCCAGGGTGGCGATATCCCCCTGGACCTGCCCGCGGGCGCGCCCAAGCACGACGAGTTCTTCGGCGATACCGAAATCTACACCGGGGATA
Source organism: Pseudomonas sp. RL (assembly GCF_000647775.1). Classification (NCBI taxonomy): domain Bacteria; kingdom Pseudomonadati; phylum Pseudomonadota; class Gammaproteobacteria; order Pseudomonadales; family Pseudomonadaceae; genus Pseudomonas; species Pseudomonas sp. RL. The sequence goes on from NZ_JBOY01000136.1 coordinate 5,618, forward strand.
CCCTGCAGTTGCGCTTCCCCGCCGCGACCGCCGGGCCGCTGACGCTGCACTGGCAGGGATGTGCCGAGGACGGTATCTGCTATCCGCCGCAGACGCTCAGCGTGGCGCTGCCGGCGGGTGCCGCAGCAGGGGCCGGCGTGACGCCGCAGGCATCGCCCGTCCCGCCAACCGCCGCCCTGGCGGAGGATGAAGCGGCCGCGCGCCAGCTCGCAGCGCTGGGGCCCGTCGCCGGGACGTTGCTGTTCTTCGGCTTCGGTCTGCTGCTGGCCTTCACCCCCTGTACGTTGCCGATGATCCCGATCGTGTCGTCCATGGTTGTCGGCAGCCAGGCCGCCCCTCGACGGGCCCTGGGTCTGTCCCTTGCCTATGTACTGGCGATGGCGGCGGCCTATGCGGTGGTTGGTGTCATGGCCGGTCTGGCCGGCGCCAATCTCCAGGCCGCGCTGCAATCGCCCTGGCTGCTGGGGGCCTTCGCCGCCGTGTTTCTGCTTCTGGCCAGCTCGCTGTTCGGCCTGTTCGAGCTGCGCCTGCCGAGCGTTCTGGTGGAGCGCCTTTCGTCCTCGGGCGCAGGGAAGGGCGGTAGCCTGGGTGGCGCCGCGGTGCTGGGCGTTCTGTCGGCGCTGCTGGTCGGCCCCTGCATGACCGCGCCGCTGGCCGGAGCGCTGCTGTATATCGGGCAGACCGGCAGCGCCCTCTATGGTGGGCTGGTGCTGTTCGCGCTCGGTCTGGGCATGGGACTGCCCCTGCTGGCGATAGCGCTGTTCGGTGCCCGGGTCCTGCCGCGCCCCGGCCCCTGGATGGAACGGATTCGCATCGCCTTCGGCTACCTGATGGTCGGCATGGCGCTCATGATGCTGGCGCGCTTCCTGCCCGCCACGATCAGCCTGGCCCTGTGGGGCTTCTGGGCGCTGTCCGTGGCGATCGGACTGATTGCCTGGGCGCAGAGTCTGGCCGCGCGCCAGCGCCTGGCCTGGACGGTACGGGTGGGCGCGGCCATTTCCGGCGTGTGGTCGGTGCTCATGCTGGTGGGCGCGGCCTCGGGAGGCGACTCGGTGCTCCAGCCGCTCACGCACCTGCGAGGGGTCGAGACGGCGTCGGCGGCCGCGCGCGTGAACTACGTTGCGGCCAAATCCATCGAGGACGTGGACGCGCGCCTGGCGGAGGCCGCCGCCCGTGGCCAGTGGACGCTGATCGACTTTTACGCGGACTGGTGCGTGAGCTGCCATGTGATCGAGCGAAACGTCTTCGGCGATCCCGCCGTCGCGGCGCGGCTGGCCACCCTGCAGGTGCTGCGACCCGACGTGACGCGCAATGACGCGACGGATCAGGCCCTGCTCAAACACTGGGGCGTCATGGGGCCGCCGACGCTGATTCTGGTCGGCCCGGATGGCCAGGAGCGCCGCGCGTTGCGTGTGGTGGGCGAGGTCAGCGCCCGCGACTTCCTGAATCAACTGCTGGCGGCGGGCATCCGATGATCAGCGCGGGCCCTTTTTCGATCCAGGTGGTCATCCTCATCGTCGCCGTGTTGTTGGCCTGGGTAATAACGCGCAAGGTCGCGCAGCGACTGCCCGACACACCCGCCCGGCAGGCCGGCGGCCTGCTGCTCGACGCCGTGTTCTGGGGCCTGGTGGCCGCGCGGCTTGGCTACATCCTGCAGTGGTGGAGCGACTACGCGGCGTCGCCGCTGTCGATGATCGCCATCGGCGATGGCGGCTTTTCCGGGGGGAGCGGGGTGCTCGGCGGTGTGGCATTCGCCTGGTGGCGAACCCGAACGATGCCCCTGCTACGCCGCCCGCTGCTGGTGGGCAGCGCCGCCGGCGTGCTCAGTTGGTCTGCCGCCACAGGCGTGCTCGGCCTGATCCAGCTCGCGGTGGCGCCACCCTTGCCCGAGCTGCAGTTGAACCGCCTCGATGCGGACCCCGTGGTACTCAGCGAGTACACAGGGCGGCCGGTGGTGGTCAACCTGTGGGCCAGCTGGTGCCCACCTTGTCGTCGCGAAATGCCGGTGCTGGAGCAGGCTCAGTCCCATTACCCCGGCATCGCCATCGTCATGGTCAACCAGGGGGAAAGTGCTGCCCAGGCCCGCGACTTCCTGGCGCGCGAGCACCTGACCTTCCAGGAAAACCTGCTCGATCCCGCCGGCCGCCTCATGCGGGACATGGGCGCGCGCGGCCTGCCCACCACCCTGTTCTTCGATGCCCAGGGCCGGCTCGTGGACTCGCACGTGGGTGAACTCACCCGGGCGAGCCTGCGGGACACCCTGTCACGCCATTTCCAGCCCCTCACGATCAATACCGCCAAGGAGTGACCATGTTTGTACCGCGTTCGCGCTTCCCGAGCCTCTTCTCCGCAACCCTGCTGGCGATGGCGCTTCTGCCGGCGCATGCCGATGACCGGCCCGCAGCGCTGCAGATGCTGGAACGACAGGGGCTGACCATTGCCCAGGAATTCGACGTGGGTGGCGGCCTGCGGGCGTTTGCCGCGGCCGCGGGCGACCGCCCCGTCGCGGTGTATCTGACGGGCGATGGCAACGTCATCGTCGGCACGCGCCTGGATGCCAACGGCGCCGCGCTCGATGAGGCGACGCTGCAACGCCTGGTGGCCAAACCCATCAGTGACAAGGTCTGGGCCCAACTGGAGGCCGCGACCTGGGTACAGGACGGCAGCGCCGACGCGCCGCGCGTGGTGTACACCTTCAGCGACCCCAACTGCCCGTTCTGCAACCGCTTCTGGAAGGCGGCCCGACCCTGGGTGGACACCGGCAAGGTTCAGTTGCGGCACGTCATGGTGGGCATTCTCAAGGCGGACAGCCAGGCCAAGGCGGCGGCGATTCTCGACGCGGCCGATCCGTCCGCGGCTCTGCAGCAGAACGAGCAGGCCTTCGGCCGGGGCGGAATCACCCCGGCCAAGCGCACCTCCGACGAGGCGCGCACGGCGCTGGAGGACAACCAGATGCTGATGATGAGCCTGGGCTTCCGCGGCACTCCTGCGATCCTGGTGCGCGACAGCGAAGGCCTGGTCCAGAAGTACAACGGCATGCCGCAGCCGGCCGCGCTGGCCGAGATCATGGGGCCACGCTGAGGCCAATCCATGCGGCCCGCTTCCACGATGGAAGAGGGCCGCATGGCCGAACGGCGTTACGCGCTGGAGCTGGGTGGTGCTGAATACAGGCCAGGCCCGAACGATCAATCCGGACCTGCGACCTTTCAAGGATTGTTTCGCCCGCACCACCCGCGCTAACCTCCGGCCCATTCCCTCCGCTGGCAAAGGATTGCTGTCTTGCTGCGCCCCGTGCTCCACCCATCGCCCTTCCTTTGTTCGAGAACCGTCCCGCGACAGGGCTGGCGCCTGCGCGCGCGTGGGGCAGGGTGCGGGTTATATCGAATGCACGCGAATACGGGGTGGTGCGGAAGGGGAGCGGTAAGTGTTTTATTGAGAAGGGGATCGTCTCCGTGCGGGGAGGATCGAATGCGGAGTTATACCGAATCCACTGTTATTCGTTGGCGTGGATTCCATCTAGTCACTGTTAGACACACGAGGAGAAACCATGCACAAACTCCTGCTAATCGCCTTGGGCTTTCTCCTGTCTGAAGCAGTGCATGCCTCATCCCAAGAACCGGTGTGCCTGAAATATAAGAAAGAGTATGGGTGGTCCCCCAGCTATTCAGTTGAAGCAAAAATCATGAGCGGCTCAGACTTAAGCTCTGCCACTGGCAACTACACTCGCTTTAGAGCATTTTCTACCTATGCCGTTGTGTTCTGGAGTAACGATCAGGCAAGCATCCTAGAACTCCCTTCGAGCGCCCTAGGTAGCGTCCCGGCCTTTTCAACAAGCGTAAGGGATCAAGAAGGCAGGGAGTGGAAAATAAATCAAAGTAACGGCTTCTGCTTCTAGGAGTGTCTAACAATGCGCTCAACTGCCGCTCACTTTGTTCGCTGGACAGCCAAAAGCTGCGCTTTTGTCTGCCCGTTAGCTTAATCGTTATGTGCTTCCGAGAGGAAATTATGAATAATTTTATCTCAAAATTGGCTGTATTTATTTATGCCGGACTGTGCTTTTATCTTGCAATTCTTGGCATGCCTGCCGAGCTCGCTGGATTTATAATCGCTGGCGCTCTATCACTGGCTTTTCTCAATCTCGAATCTTTTGCTGAATTTAGTGGTGCGGGGTTCTCTGCAAAAACTAGAGAGAGAATAGATAAATTAGAGAAAGATATAGAACCTATAAAATCCAAGGAAACCGAACCAGAAGAAAAATCTGCGCCAAAAATAGCAGAAGAATTTGATCTTGGCTCAGATTCACTTAAAGTCCTGAAAGCACTAACAAATAGCAAATACTCATGGCGAACCATGAGAGGCCTTGAAAGTGAAACTAAATTTGAAAGTTCAAAGCTTGCTGGAGTGCTTCAAGAGCTAGAAGAAAAAAGTTTGGCAAGCAGCAGTAAGTCCTCTGCCGGAAAAACGATTTGGGGCGCTACTATGCGTGGGTATATTTTGGTGTCTTTAAACGAGTCCAGCACATAACAAGGCGCTACAGGCCGACGGCTAACTTTGTGCGCTTTCTGCGCGGTCGGTGTCGCTCCCATTTTCGCGCATAAAGCGCACAAAGTTAGCCGCGGCTGAGCGCGGCGTTATATTCTCCAGGGAGTTTGGTGAATGAGTTATACGTTCTTTTATGACGAATCCAACAATATTCGAAAGCTTTATCTCAAAGGAAGAAGCTTTAATACCGATTCACACTCTAATCCATCGCCCTGCTTTGTTCTCGCTGGAGTAGTGCGCGAAGATAATATTGCAGAAAGTGATATTAAAGAGCTTATAGATTCTCTCAAACTGCCGCCTACCGCAAAAGAATTGAAATTTAAACAAGTTGCGAAAGGTGGTTTCTTAGACAATCTTAAATCTGACAAACTGGTTATTATTTTAGAATGGTTGCTTGAAAGCGATTACTTTATTCATTATGACAATATCAATATGGAGTATTGGTCATTAGTAGATATTATTGATGATTGTTGTGAGCATGTAGATAAGTATGGCGGTTTGGACTATTCGCGTGCTGGAGGAAAGCGACCTTATCTTGATTATCATAAAGATGCACTTTATGAGCTTATGAAAAAGGATAAAGCCAACTTCCTTAGCTTGCTATCAAATTATGGTTATCCAAAGATCGAACCTAAAGACGCACCAGCCTTTAATAAAGGCTTAAATAAGTTGGCAAAAAAATACTCTAGACCAGAGGCAAGAGCGAGAAAGATTATAGACAAACGAACCTCGTTTAGCTTGTTGAGTCTTTCTAAGCTATTCGATATGTGTCGGAATATTGAAGAGTATTCTTTTGTTTATGATCATGATGCGGGGTCGTTGATTGATGGTTTTTCGATATTTTATAACCAAAGAGTAAAGCTCTTTGGTACATCAAAGCATGTATTAGACAATGAGTTTGAAATTCAAAAATGCTTCGAACGATATGAAAGCTTTGATAAAGAGCTTGCTGATGTGAATTATCAATTTGTTGATTCGAAATCATATCTTGAGGTGCAAGTTTCAGATGTGTTATGCGGTCTGTTTAAAAACTATTTCACGTTCATCAATAATCTAAAAATAAGTGATTTAGATTCAGTTAAATCATCATTAACAAGATCCCAGCGACATTGCTTGCAGCTAATATCCAATCTGATCTCAAAATCAGATGAGAAAAATAAGGAATTTCTCTTTTACGTCATGTCAATGGGTGAGCATGAGAAGCATAAACGATTCATGTTCGGAGAATATAACAAGTCAAATCACGCGGATGCAGCATAGCTGCACCGGTGTTTGAAGCGTTAGATTTTTCAATTCGGAGAAATACGTATGTCCAGCCCTCTTCCAGACCAAGCAGCTCAAACAATCGCAGTTTTGACAGCCTGTCTCGTGCAAACCATAGGAAAGACAAACCCAGAGTTTATTCCCGCATTTGAGCAGAGCCTCCAGGAAATGTACGCAAACATCCGAGACAATAGTTATTTTCCATCTGAAACCTTGCAGGCGGTGAAACTGGTAGAAGGTTTATTGAAGAACTCATAATGCGTCAACTTTCCCTCGCTTCCTTTGCTGGTCAGTAATAGCTGCGTTTTTGACCGCCAGCTATCTCAATCGTTGGGTATTCCATATGATTAAAGAGCTGAAAATACATTTCCTTCACAAAGGCTCAAAGCGAAAGGAAAACGGGGAAATTGAAGTTTACGAAATAGAGATTACTGGTGAGTCAATTGAAAAAGCTATTGCACTTCAGGTGAAACCCGGTCACTTAATTTCAAACATCTCAATGAAACGAATTCTTTTGGACAGAAAAATATTTTATTCAGCCAGCAAAAATGAGCACACTCAAACAATTCAAAGAATGTTTGAAAATTCACCATGCAAAATCTAACAATTGGTTCAAACCGTTCGCTTCGCTCACTGGGACGGACTAAAGCCGGCCCCTTAACCAAACGTTGAGGCTGTAGAAAAACCTACTGCCAGCCTCTTCAGCGACTGATACGCTCGCACCCATTCAAATCGCAGGGAGGCGCAGGGTGATGCCTCGGTTCAAGACCGTTCACAAGGGACTCAAGCTTCTGCCCATCGACTTCGACAAGCAGCTGCTGCCCGGCACGTTCGAGCACGCCCTGTGTTATCTGGTCGATCACGAACTGGACCTGTCCGACTTCCACGCGCGTTACCGCAACAGCATCGAAGGCGCTCCAGCCTACGATCCGGCGGTACTCCTGAAAATCGTCCTGCTGGCCTACAGCCGCGGCATCATCAGCAGCCGCCAGATGGAGGTCGCCTGCCGCGACCATGTGCTGTTCATGGCCGTCTCCGGCGACAGCCAGCCGCACTTCACCACGCTGGCCCAGTTCGTCTCGAGCATGGGCGACCTGGCCGCCAAGCTGTTTGCCCAGGTACTCGCGGTCTGTGACCGTCAGGGCCTGATCGGGCGGGAGATGTTCGCCATCGACGGGGTCAAGCTGCCGAGCAACGCCAGCAAGTCGCGCAGCGGCACCCGCGCCGACTTCCTGCGCCATGCCGAGAAGATGGAAAAGGCAGCGCAGGCGATGATCGAATGCCAGCGCCAGTGCGACAAGCAGCCCGAGGACGAGGCCCAACGAGCGGCGCGCCGGCTGGAGCGCCTGCAGGCCGATGCCCGCCAGCTGCGCGCCTGGCTCAACGAGCACCCCGAGGATCGCAAGGGCGCCAAGGGGCGTATCAACCTGTCCAACCGCACCGATAACGAATCGGCCAAGATGGCCACCGGCAAGGGCGTGATCCAGGGCTACACCGGTGTCGCCGCCGTGGACGAGAAGGCGCAGATCATCGTCGACGCCCAGGCACACGGCACCGGCTCGGAACAGGCGCTGCTCGAACCCGTCATCGACGCCACAAACGCGCTGCGCGGTGCCGACACCTGCTACACCGCCGATGCCGGCTACCACAGCCGCCAGGCGCTGGAACATCTGGAGGCTGCGGGCATTACCGCCTTCATTCCCGACAACGGCTACCGCAAGCGCGACCCGCGCTACGCCGGCCAGGAACACCACACCGCAAAGCCCGACCCGCTCTGGGACAAGCGTCCGAAGCGGGTCAGCAGCCGCTGCTACACCCCGGCCGACTTCCACTTCGATGCCCAGCACAAGACCTGCATCTGCCCGGCAGGCAAGCAGCTCTATGGCAACGGCAGCCACTGCCTGATCAAGGGCCAGCCGGCGATCAAGTTCAAGGGCGCGCTGCGCGACTGCCTGAGCTGCCTGCAACGCAAGCAGTGCCTGCGCACACCGGAAAAGACTGCTGCGCGCCAGGTGGCGTTCTTCCTGCCGAAGACCGAGCGGGACGATGCCCTGGTCCGTATGCGCCGCCGTATCGACAGTGACGCCGGCCGCACGATGATCACCCGCCGCTTTGCGACCGTGGAACCGGTGTTCGGCAACCTGCGCCACAACAAGCGTCTGGATCGCTTCAGCTTGCGCGGGCGGCATAAAGTCGATGGGCAATGGAAGCTCTACTGCATGACGCACAACATCGAGAAACTGGCCAATCGCGGAGCCTGGACATGAGCCAGAACCCTCAGAGAATGCCCTTGATGCGCTCCAGCGACTCGATTTCGGCTACCGGCCGGTCCACACAACGTAAACAACCCCGGATAACCCATGCCCCGACACTTGCTCGGTCACTTGAAAAAAGTGCCGTGAGCGCTGAAGGGATGGGTGTTTTTGGGGTTTTTCTACAGCTTCGTTATGTTCTTGTGGCCGGGTAAACATTGAAAAATCGTGAATGGCTAAAAACGATTGAGCCGTTTCAATGGAGGCGGCACTCGTTGCGTTACAAGAGTTGCAAATGGCCGGCGATACCAAGGAGCGAGTTCCGCTCTTTTATTGTAAGGATTTGCATCAAAGAATTACGCAGCTGGCCAGGCCCGACAAGAAGCTACTGGCGCATAAAACGGGCCGCTGCCGTACGATTTTTTGAACGCAAGTGGGGCCATGTTCCGCAAGTACTCCACGGTAGGAACATCCCTGAAATTCCGTATCTTTACAGGTCTGAGGGATGGGCGGAATGGGCGAGGTCGTAAACATAACCATACGCGTCAGGCGACGTGCACTGCTGCGCAGCGCACGCAGCTGCGCTCAGCGTTAGGCAATTGTGGAATTGAGCAAAGGAACTAAGGCTGCACTATGGGTCGGAAGCATTTGCTTAATGCACGTTATCGGCATGCTCGCATTTGGAGATTTCATCTATGCTGGCATGTACAAGGCACCCGATGATCCTTATGGTATCTCCGATATCATCGAACTATTTCTGGCGTGTCTGTTTATGTTCTTTCTCGTGCTTTCGGTTTTTTATCTCTCGCGTTGTTTTTTAAAGGGGGAATGCAAAGCAAGAAGTCTGCAGTTTTCCTTGTGGTGTTTTGCATTTTTCTTATTATCAGCTAGCCGTCCCTTCGCCAACTTGCGGCTAGGTGGGGTAGTTAAATGACTAACAGGGCGCTCAAGTTCGTTCCGGTCCATTGGGCCCCCATCGGGCAGCCACTGCTGCGCAGCGGCTGCCGGTTAGCTATTCGTTATGAGGAGAGATAGTTTGAGGGTTTTTCTCGGCTTTGCAATTTTTCTGATTATAGCTGCGGCCATTTTCCCATTTGTTCTAATGCGCGGTATTAATCTGGTTACGCCATACAAAACGCAGACTATTTTGTACAGAAGTATCGAAGACCCTGATGTGACAATTGAGTTCCAAATGAAGGATGTGGGAGGTAGGGGATATCTTAAGCGCGTAGTGCAGATCGAGCCTGGATTTTTTTGGGACCGTGCCACTGGTGTTGATTTAGAAGCTGTTGACCAAAGTCAATGGCGCCGAGTTGATGAGGATGTCAATGAACATGGGCTTAAGTGGTGAAAGAGATCATGTCGTGTTCTTTGCGGCAGGCATACATAGTTCCCGCTCGTTCCCCGCTACAAATTGGTCCGCTGCGTCGGGGCGTTAAGGCCGTAGCAAAACCTGCTGTCAGCCTCCCAGCCATAAGGGCACGCATTGATTTATTCAATTAGCCAAGCTCCCGAGTACCCCATGCTCACATCATCCTGGAACCGCTGCTGGTCTGGCATCGAAGCGCAAGGCGATGGCGTTGCGCTCATGCATCGACTCGTCTCCGCCTATCAGGAGCCGCAGCGCAAGTACCACACGCTCCAGCACCTTTCGGAGTGCCTGATGCTGCTGTCGCAGCATCGCGGTTTGGCGGTCGAGCCGGACGAGGTTGAGATGGCGCTCTGGTTCCATGACGCAATCTACGATGTCATGGCCCATGACAACGAGGCGCGAAGCGCGGAGTGGGCGGCTCGCGCGCTTTCTGATGCTGGCGTGCCCGCAGCCCGCATTGAAAGAGTCGTCCAGCACATCCTGGCTACCCGCCATTCCGTATTGCCTGAGGGGCGGGATCAGGAACTGCTCGTCGATATCGATCTGGCGATCCTGGGGGCGGAACGTTTGCGTTTCCAGGCGTTCGAGCGGCAGGTCCGGGAGGAATACGCGTGGGTGCCCGAGCCCCTGTTCAGGCAGAAGCGGGCGGAGGTTCTGGAGGGTTTTCTAGGCCGCCCCCAGCTCTATAGAACCCCGGCGTTGCGCGAGGCGCTGGAGGCGCAGGCCCGCGTGAACCTGGCGGGTGCTATTGCGGTTCTGCGCGGCGCGGGTTGAGTGACGGGGACGTTTTACGCCGGCTTTCCCGTGGCCAACCCCCCGTTCTTTCGCCTTCATCCCGTTTTGCCAAACCCGACTGTGACCTGCTTGTCTCCTTGCAGCAGGCAGGCTGGAACTCGCTTCGTTCGCTGTGTTCTATAGCGGCCAGACTCCCCCCTGGCTCCCCTCCCTATGAAGATGAAACGCCCGTCAGGCAACGCTTCGTTGTTTGCCCTGGCCCTCCTGCTGACTTCCGTGACTACCGTAGCGAGGGCGGACGTGCTCACGCCGATCAGGACCGCTGCGGACCATGGCGCTTGTGTGGTCGAGCATCAGGGCGCGCAGGAGCCGGCCATTGCGCTCGCCGCGTCGGCCTACGATCTGGTCGGTATCGACCAGCGTGAGGTCGTGGGGCTGATCGAGCGGTTCCTGGGGCATGGGTGTTCCATTCATGAGGCCGACAGCCAGGGCGTGTCGCCCCTCAACGTGGCCGTGCTGACCGCCGAGCCGGACCTGCTGGCGTATCTGCTGCGGGCAGGGGGCGAGCCCGACTTGATCATCACCGGCGCTCGGCCCTGGGCGAATGGCCGCAACAGCCTCGAGTTCGCGCAGCTGCTGTACGAGATCGATTCGAGCCCCGTCCGGAGGCAGATCGTCGAGATTCTCAGCCACCGCCAATAGACGGTTCCGCTTCAGCCATCGGTAGGCAAGGCTGCGCCGTTGCCTACCCTACGGTTCTGCGCGCCACTCCCACACCCCCGCATCGCCCTCGATCAGCTTCCCCACATTGCCCAGTTCGGCGCATTCCCGTTCCAGGGTGTCGCGCAGCCATTGGCGGTCGTGCGCGCTCGGCGCTTCCAGCCGCAGGTGGCGCAGGCGCACGGGCGCCAGTTGCAGGCGGCTCAGGCGGACCTCATCGTCGAGTTCGGGGAAGTACAGCAGCGTCAGCTCGCTGCGAAAGCCCTCGTGGCCTTCGATGCCTTCGTAGTCGTTGATCAGGTCGCCGCAGCCGTAGAGGATCAGCCGCCCGTGATGGATCTCGAAGCCCTTGGGGTGGTGGGAGGAGTGGCCGTAGACCAGATCGACGCCGGCCTCGTCGATCAGGCGGTGGGCGAAGCGGCGTTGTTCCTCGGGGACGATGTAGCCCCAGTTGCCGCCCCAGTGGATCGACAGCAGCACCCGGTCGCCGGGCTGGCGCGCGGCCTGCACCTGGTGGGCGAGGTGCGCGAGGCGAACGTTGTCCAGTTCCGCCAGCCGCGCCACGCCGGGGCGCCGGGCGCCGGCGGCCCAGTCGCTCGGCACGCCGCAGTCGTCGGTGGCGCGGGCGAACAGCAGCAGGCGCCGGTCATCCTCCAGCGGAAAGATCGCCGGCGCCTCGGCTTCGGCCAGGTCGTGGCCGGCGCCGGCGTGGCGCAGGGCGCGGTGCTCCAGGTGGGTGAGGGTGTCGCGCAGGCCGTCCGGGCCCCAGTCCAGCACGTGGTTGTTGGCCAGCACGCAGCCGTCTATGGCGGCGGCCTCGAGCAGCGGCAGGTTGCCCGGGTGCAGGCGGTAGTGAATGCCCTTGGCTGCGGGCCGGCCGCGCGCGGTGACGGCGCATTCCAGATTGATCAGCCGCAGGTCGGGGCGCTGCCGCGCCAGGATGTCCAGCGCCACGCCCCACACATAGGCGAAGTCCACCGGGCGCGGCACCAGGCCGTTCTTGCTCTCGGCCAGGCGCACGTAGTCGCGGGCGTCGTTCATCCAGGGTTCGTACAGGCGCGGGTCGCCGGCATGCGGCAGGATCTGGTCGATGCCGCGCGCCGGCATCACATCGCCAGCCAGGAACAGGCGCAGGGTCATGGCGCATCTCCGCGTGGGTTATTGAAGTGAGACTACGGCCGGCGCCGCTTGGCACAGACGCAGTAGCGCGCGGACAGTCGGAACCGAACCTGCGACTTTGCGCGCATTGTTTCGCCCGTACCGCTCGGGCTAACCTCCGGGCCATTCCCTCCGCTGGCAAAGGATTGCTGTCTTGCTGCGCTTCTTGTTTCACCCATTTCGCTGCGATTTATCCGGAACCGTGTTTCGACCGGGGCTGGCGGTTGCCTGCGTTTTGTCCAGAAGGTGGTGCGGGTTATATGGAATGCAAGCGAATACGGAGTGGGTCTGTGGGGGAGGGGTAAGGGCTTGGCTTGAAAGGGGTTTCGCTCGGGAAGCGTTAGAAGGCGAGCGGAGTTATACCGAATCCACTGTTATCCGTTAGCATGGGTTCCATCTAATCACTGTTAGAGCTCGCCATGCCAACTTTATACATCTATGTAGATGGTTCAGACCTTGAAGCCTATGAAGCCGTGTTGATATCAGCCTTCACGCAATTGGCTGCTAAGTGGTCAAGCGTGGGAGCGCTTCTGGTAAATATGCAGCACCCGAGAGCACCTAGCATGCGTCCGGATGATGCCTCGGACTGGGACCTTGGTGTGAACCTACCTTTGGAAAACTTTGGTGAAGCTCAGGCAGCTGATCTCATACCTTTCGCAAAGACGTTCTCCTTGCAAACAGATCAAGAGTTCGTAGTTGGTATCGCTTCAGAAAATGGCATCACAGAGGATCTCGTCTTCTTGGGGGCGCAGGCTGGAGAGCGAGAGTTCCAGATGCTGCGTAAGTACGCAGCTGGGTTCTAACAATTCGTTTAATCCGACCCGCTAAAGCGGTCGGCTTAACTCAGCGTTATATACAAATTCAAAAGTTGCGCAGAGGCCACCATTTGAACGATTTCTTCGACACAAATTACGAAAGCACAAGATTAAACCAGCTTTCTAAGCAGTGCCTTTCGGATGTAAAAATTACGGGCGAAATATATTTCGGAGCCATTGGCGGAGAAAATCGACTAGATTTTGCATCATGGTTTTTTAACAACGAAGCGCAAGAAAAAATTAACGAATCGGGCTACAAAGATTTTCTTCTAAATTTACTGGACTCGCTAATAATCTATCGCAGCAATCACAAGCAAGAATTTTCACGCTCAGGAATTGTAAAAATTAAAGAGTCGCTAGCCTCAATAGAATGGATTAAAGACGGTGAAGCAGAGGCTCTTGCAGACATCAAAAAGAGCACCATCCTGCAATGACAATTCAAGAAATCACTTCAGTAATTGACAAAACAAATTTTTATACCGCAATTGAAGATTTATTCATCCCTTTTCCTGAAAAGATAACTTGCGTATCTGAAGAAGGCTTTCGCAGGGTGTACGACTCGGAACATGCAAAAGAAGCAAAAAACATAGTTTATCTATTTCGCTGCGAGAAAAAAATTAGCCGCCTGAAAGGCGAAAGCAACATAATTTATATTGGCCAAACAAAGCATAGCTTCTACAAACGCTACCACCCTCACGCAAAGCTTCATGCAACATCCCCGGCCAACTCCCTAAAATTCTCGCACATCATAGAAAATTACGGCCCAATTAGTATATCAACATGTAGCTTCTTAAAGTTTGGAGAGAATATTTTACTAGCTGAGGGTCAATTGCTGTGGTGGTATTTTCAAAATCATTGCGAATATCCGCCTGTTAACTACACAAAAACAAAAGTAAGGAACAGTGCGGTTTGCGTATAACAATGCGCTCAACTGTCGCTCACTTCGTTCGCTGAACGTCCAAAAGCTGCGCTTTTGGCCGCCCGTTAGCTTAATCGTTATGCCAACAAGGGAGGTAGAGAAGAACCATGAAGAAGAGCATCCTAATCGGCGTGGTTGCCATGTCGCTTGCCGGTTGTTACGAGCAAGCGCCAACGGGGCAGGCGTGTCTCGGAGCGGACAATGACTCGTTGGTGGAGGGCCTGGGAGGCGTTTGCAAGAAGGGTGATATCGTTGCAACCAAAAACCCAGCGCATTTCTGTGACTTCAACTACTCGGTTACGTTTAACGGCTACAATTCCGCTTTCTGTGTTTACGTCGGGGAGCAGAGAGAGTCAAGGTCAAAGTAGCGCAATAAAAAACTCAGAAAAGGAGAAAATAGAGTGAAATCTGGAGTCGTTACTATATTTTCGGCGGGTATGCTCCTGGTGGCTTCCGTGGGTTCGGCTGACGCCGCCGAGTATCTTGGTCTTGGGCTTGGGGACCAGACACGAGATCAAGTCATCGCCTCATTGAAGAAGGCGGGTTCACGATTTGAAGACAATTACGGTTACAAGGGGTATGGCAGCGATTTGCCAATGATCAAAGTCGGGTCGTTCGAGAGATTTAATAAGTTTGGTCCAGTACGCGAGGCGTGGCTTAGCTTCGCTCCTGACAAGAAGCTGTACGATATTTCCGTAACTTGGTCCGACACCGGAGAAACCTTTAAGACGCTGAAAGATGCATTGGATACGAAGTATGGTGCTGCATCTCCTCAGGGTATGGGGTTTCAGCAAGATTACAAGTATCGGGATGGTAATGTCGATATCGTCCTGAATCGGAACACGTTCGGCTTCGGTAATCAGCAAAGTACTTCGTTGTCGTACACATTTACGCCTGCCCTGCAGGAAGTACGAAAAATGAAGGAGCTGATCGAGGACGACATCAGGCAAAAGAACGCCAAGAAGGCCGCCTCCGACTTATAGGCATAACAACGCCATGAACTCGGACAGCCAGAAGCGCCGCTCCTTCGTCGCGTCGCTTTTGGCTGCCGGTTATGGCGAACGTTGCCCAGACAATATGACGCAATGTAGTAGGTGAACTGTTGAACAGAATGAAGCGCCACGCCGGTACGTCGCTCATGCCAAGGGCGATGGGCCCGGCGATGCGTAAATCCGTACATGAAGCGCACGCCGATGATCACCCCCACCTGAAAGCGCAGGTAAGCGCTCCATAAACCCCATCTACAAATGACCCGCCGTCTTCAGGATGCTGCGCTCCCCATTTTCCATTGGAGCCCGCCATCCATGATGCGTCCCGACGCCAAGGTCCAGAAGGTCTACCT
>NZ_JBOY01000137.1:0-7376 GCF_000647775.1 Pseudomonas sp. RL
GCCCTCCCCGTTCGGCTTGCCGGCCAGCGGCGGCGGTGCCGTGGTCGCCTTGGCCACCTTCTGCTGGGTCTTGGCGTCCAGCACGCGCTTGGCCGGCGGCGTGGCGGGCTTCTCAACCACGGCCTTGCGGTCCTGCAGGTCGTGCAGCTTGGCGACCGCCGTGGCGGCGCGCTGGGTGGCTTCGGACAGGCTGTAGCCGTTGTCCAGGTAGCCCCGCTGCAGGACGACCGCCTCCTGGGCCAGTTCCTCGTCGAAGGACTCGCTGTTCTCGTCCAGCTCCGGGAAACGGGCATAGGTGTCGTTGAGCACCTGCTTGAACTCGATGCGCGCCTCGACCTCGGCCACCACGTCGCGCTCGGCGGCCGACTCGCCCTTGGCGGGGGCGGCAGCCGGCGCCATCGCAGCGAGAATCTGCGCCTGAATCTCGGCGGCCTTGGTCGGATCGCCCGCGATCAGCGCCTCGTTGGCCTCGGCCATGCGCGCCTGGATTTCCTCGGCGCTCAGCGGCTTGGGGCGCTGGGCCTCGGCCTGGGCGCTGCGCAGCTCGGCCAGCGCCTGCTCGGCTTCCTGGGCACGCTGTTCGGCCAGGCGCTGCTTGCGCAGGGCCTGATCGAGGCGCGACTTCGGGATGCGCGGCTCCTTCTCGGGCTTTACCGGCTCGTCTTTCTCAGGAGCCTTTTCTGGTTCCGCGTCAGCATCGTCCGGTTCAGCCTTTTCAGGTTCAGCGCCGTCGTCGCCGTCCCCGGCTTCATCCACTCGATCCCCAGCAGCACGATCAGCATCACCGGCATCATCAGCGGCATCACCAGCAGGCTGGCCAGCCGGCGCGTCCAGGTCCGCATCATTGTCCACCTCCGGGCTGTCGCCGAAATCCAGTCCTTCGGGCAGGTTGTCCTCGGTCTTGTCGCTGCCTGCGTAAAGGTCCAGTTCGTCTTCGTCCATCGGTTCTCCAGGGGTTACTTGCGGGGGGTCTTGTTATCGCGCTTGGCGGCGCTGCGCGCGGCCTCCATCTGCACCTCGCCCTGGAAGCGGGCGGTGGCGAGCTGGGACGCGGTACGCAGCTGCTCGCTCTGCGCGCGGGACTGGTGGGTGAGCTGGGCGAGCATGATGCGGGTCTGCAATTCCTCGCGCTTGAGGGTGATCTGCGACTCCAGGCGGTCGCGCTCGAGCTGCTGGTCGGCCGAGGCCACGCCGCCGGCCATCTGCTCGGCCTTGGCGGCGTTGAGGGCCGCGCCGCTGCGCAGGTTCTCGGCCTGAGCGACGAGCTTGTCCAGATCGGCCTTGGCGGTCTCGATGGCCAGCTGCTGCTGGATCATCATCATTTCCACTTCCTGCTCGGTCGGCTCGGCCTGGCCCAGCAGCTTCTGCACCTCGTCGGCCACCGCGTCGCGGTCGGCCAGGTTCGAGTGGCGGATGATGATCGGGTCCGGGATGGCGATGCCGTTCATGCGCATGTCCATCAGGTCGGCAAACTGCGTCTCGTCGAAGTTGTCACGGGCCGGCAGGCTGGTGATCACCAGGTCGTAGTCGCCACGGGTCACGTCATTGACCAGCTGGCCGGCGGCGTCGAGCTGGTTGATGTGGATTTCTTCCTCGGGCTTGCGCGGGTCGTAGTCGTAGGTGATGTGGATGATGCGTTCTTCGGTGTAGTAGTCCTGGATCAGCTCCAGAACCTTGCGGATCAGCAGGTGGCGGGTCAGGGCCAGGTGCTGGGTCGGCACCTCCATCTGCACCTGCCCGGCCTGGTTCTTGCGGTCCAGGGCCACCCCGGAGACGGTCGGCGAGGACACGCCGAGCATCCCGTCGTTCACGCCGCTGATTTCGCGAATGGCGATGTTGGCCTTCTCGCTGATGCGGTCCAGGCCGGTGGGCACGGTGTTGGGCTGAATCTTCTGCGGCGGCTCGCTGCCCCGCGCGTGGACCAGCACCAGGCCGGTCTCGGCGCCGCGCTGCTCCAGCTCGTCCTCGGTCATGTTGACCAGCGTGCCTTCCTCCACCGTCCAGCCGCTGTTGGCCGTGGTGTTGACGATGTGCAGCTCCTGGCTGCGAATCTTGTTCAGGTACTCCTGCGGCCCCACCAGGTTGCGCACCATGCCGAACGGCATCCCGCGCCGGAAATACGGGAAGAACGGCACGATGGTAAAGGTGCGGTACAGGGACCAGTCGTCATAGAGCTCGACCTGATCCGCGCTGACCGTCCAGCGCACGCGCCGGCCCGGGCGCTTGTGGACCATCAGGCCCATCTTCTTGGCGAAGGCCCGGGCGCGCGCCTCGTCCCACTCGCCGGGGGCTTCGGTCATGTCGCCGGTCTTGGGGTCGACCAGCATGGTCTCCATCGTCCACTGGTAATGCTGCCGCTCGATCACCCGCACCGAGCGGATGTCGCGGTTTTCCTCCAGCCCGACATGGGCGTAGCCGTAGCCGGTGTCCTGGCTGCCGAAGCTGTTTTCCTCGAAGCGCACGCTGTCGTAGCGGACGAACTCGCCGCTGGCCACCGCGTCCTTGATCGCGTCGGCCTTGGCCGCGCCGTACAGCCCCTTGATTTCATCCAGGCTCATCCAGCGGGTGACCATCACCTCGTTCCAGGTATCGGGGTCGTACTCCTTGGCGTCCGGGTCGAGCACCACAGTGGTCGGGTCCACGGCGGTGATCTTGACCTCACCCTGCAGGTGCTCGGAGAAGTCCATGCGCACGTCGAAGTAGCCACGGTCCTGGATCAGGCCGTCAGCGGCAACCAGCATCTGCACGTAGCGAAACAGGTTCGCGTGCAGGATCTGCATGGTCAGCTTGTTGAGCACCAGGGCGGTGTCGCGGGAGGCGTTGCGACGCGGCTTGAAGGCCACGGTCATGTCGCGGCGCAGCTGATCGCCCAGGGCGGTGTTGATCACCGCGAGGATCATGTTGAAGGTCAGGGCCGGGCGACCCTCGGCGTCCAGCTTGGCCTTGGTCTTCTCGTCCCAGTGGCCCTCGCCGGTGTAGAAGCCGTCGAAGCGCTTGGCCTGGACGATGTACTTATCGTGGCCATTGTCACGCGCCCGGATGTAGCGGGCGGTGTTGCGGCGGGCGGCGTCCGAGGCGGTGGTTTTGCTCACGGCGGCGAATCCTCAAGGGCGCCGCCTGCGCAGGAAAACCATCAGGTGTCTGAATTTTAACCGAAAATCAGGCCCACGTGCGCCAGGGCGTGCGGGGTTTGATGTGCTGCACCGTGGCCGGCAGCACCACGTCATGGGCGGTGCGCAGATTGACGTGCCAGCCCGGGATCGGGTGGTACTCCAGTGCCGTTTCGGTGAAGGTCACCCGCTCGTGAAGATAGCCGATCACGCTCAGGTGGTAGCCCGGCCGGGGCTTGTCCTGGGCATCGACGACGCCGGCGGTGCGCAGCGCCTCCTGCATCTGCTCGCGCGTGTCGGCTTTCAGGTAGTAGTCCCTCATGCGGCCCCCGGCAGGTAGCGAATGGAACGCAGGTGCCCCTGGCCGGCGGCGCGGATGCCGCTGTCCTCCAGCACCACGTTGACCCCCTCGTCGGCCTCCACCTGCAGGTGGCCCGCAGCGCCCCGCCAGGGGCCGTTGGCGGCGAACAGCTGGTCGGCGGCGCGGGTTACCTGGGAGCCATTGGTGGGGATGTAGCTGGTGGGCGTGTCGCCGGCCTCCAGCTGGAAGCCCCACACCTCCATGCCCGACACACCGTCGCCGGCGTAGGTCCGCGAACCGGCCTGGGTCACCTGGAAGTACGGCAGCACGTCGATGTACGGGATCGGCCCGGTGATGCTGACCCGATACCAGCCGCCGGCCAGCGCCCGCACCGTGCCGGGGCCATCGGCCAGGCCCGAGCCCAGCGAGTAGGTCACCTGGGCGTGGTCCTGCCCGGTGTAGAAGTCGGTGAAGGACGCACGCAGCGTGCGGTTGCCCACCATGCGCACGAAGAAGCTGAACGTGTAGGTCTGGGTGTAGTCCTCCACCGCCTGGTCCGGCGCCCAGGCCGCGCGGTGCTGGGCGGTGGCGGTGTTCTCAATGAGACGCAGGGCGGTGTTGGTGCCGTCCGGGGCGGTGTTCTGCGCCGCGCCCGGGATCAGGTTGCTGGCATACCAGCCGGCGGCCACGTCGAAATAGCTGGACGCGGTGATCAGGTTGGTGGCCTGCGGCTCGAGCAGCAGGCCCAGCGCCTCGCCCAGGTTGCTGTAGTCGAAGCGCGGCTGGTTCTGGTCCAGCCACTCGAACTGCCCCGCCGGGGTGAACCGGCCTCCCCCGCTCGGGCGGGTGAAGGTCGCCAGTTCATTGAGGCTCTTGAGCGTCAGGGCCATCGGGGCCTCCGGGAAAATTTGGCACTGTCAAATATTCTATCACGAAGCCAGATGGTCACGGGTCCGCTCCGCGTTGCCGGCCAGCCGGCGCAGCTTGTCCTTCCAGGATTTCTTCGGCGGCGGCTTGACCTCGCGGGGGCGGACCAGCAGCGACAACATCTGGCCGATCCACGCCATGGCGTCCACGCAGTCGTCATGCACGCCGGCCGGGAAGCGCATCATTTCCGCCACCAGCGCCGCCGTGGCGTTGCAGCCCTTGCGGAAGTACACCAGGCCCTGCTGCATCCGGCCCTGGATCGAGCGCGAGCGCGCCACCTTGTCGCGTTTGCCGGGGTTCAGTTCCTCGATATAGAAGCTGGTCAGGCGTTCCTCGCGGATGCGCTTGTCGAGGATCGGCCGGATGGCCATCTCGATGTGGCCCTTCTCGATGCCGGTGATCGCCGGGCGCCAGGTCTTGTAGACCTGGAGCATCTTGTCGATCAGCTCCAGGGTGCCCCAGTGCCCGCGCTGGATGTCCACCACATAGGTCCGATCGTGCTTGTCCACGCCGACCGTGACGCCCACCGAGAAGTCGTTCTGCTCCTTCTCGCCGATGGCCAGGTCCCAGGCGGTGTAGAAGTTCAGCTCGGAGTACGGCGGGATGTCCTGCGGCCCGTACCACTGGAACATGCCGGTGTTGAAGTAGTCGCCGTCCTCGGGGGTCGGGTTCTGCTGGTACAGGGCCTGCCAGTCGCGCGGACCCACGGCGCGCTTGATCTGCTCCAGGGCCTGGTGGTCGTAGCGCTCGGCGTGCAGCGGCTCGCCCTGTTTGCGGAACAGCTCGTCATGCACCGCCTGGGCCGGGTACTCGACCACCACCCACTCGTCGCCCTCGCCCTCGGCCATCTTCTTGAGCAGCCGTCCGGCCAGGTCGTCGTCGTGCCAGCGGGTCAGGATCAGCAACACGCCGCCGCCAGGGGCCAGACGGGTGTAGGCGGTCGAGGTGTACCAGTCCCACACCGCTTCGCGCTTCTGCGCGCTCTCGGCGTCCTCGCGGTTCTTGATTGGGTCGTCGATCACCAGCACGTGAGCGCCCCGCCCGGTGATGGGACCGCCCACGCCGGCGGCGGTATAGCCGCCACCCTTGGTGGTCAGCCAGGACTCGACCGACTGGCTGTCCTTGTTGACCTGGCAGGCCTCGAACACCGCCGTGAAGGCGGCGTCGCGCACCATGTCGCGCACCTTGCGCGAGAAGCCGTTGGCCAGGTCCGAGCCATACGAACAGCCGATGAACTCGTGGTGTGGGTAGCGGCCCAGGTGCCAGGCGGGGAAGGACCGCGAGCCAATCTCCGATTTCCCGTGCCGGGGCGGCATGAAGATCATCAGCCGCGGCGATTCCTTGGCCGCCACGGCGGCGCTGAACCATTCGAGCTTGTCGCAGATGTCCTTGTGGACCCAGCCGGGCTGGTAGGTCGCGTTGAAGCGCAGGATGAACGGCAGCAGGTGGTTCTTGGCCAGCTCGCGGCGGGCCAGCTCCTGGCGCGCCGCCTCGACGGCGTTGATTTCGCTCTCGGCCTGGGCCTGGGCCTGCTTCTGCGCCTCGATCTTGGCCAGCGCGCGCTTCTTTTCCGACTTGATCCGCAGGTGTTCGCGGCGCCGTGCGGCCAGCGGGTCCTGCTTGGGCGGCCCGTCCGGGGTGCGCTCCAGCGTCTCGGCCATGACCTTGGCCTGGGTGCAGTAGACACACAGGCCGGTGGACTGGATGAGTGTGGCGGGGTGTTCCTGCTCGCATTTCGGGCATTGCCGCATCACAAGCGGCCGCGAGCGGGTGTTGATCAACCGGGCGGCACCTCCTGGTACTCGCCGTCCAGTGCGGGGGTCAGGGATTCAAGCTGCAAGCCGGCCAGACGGACCAGCTCGGAAACGGGCAGATCGGCCAGCTGACGCGGGCTGACCAGCTTGGGCACGTCGGATTTGGGCGTTTCGCCCAGGCGGTGCAGCTTCACCAGCGAGTCGGTGGCCTTGACCATTTCCCCGGCGGTGCCGGCCAGGTGGTAGGCGCGCATGTACATCGCGTGGGCGTCCTCAAGCCCGAAGCTCACGCGGGGCAGCACCTCGCGCTCGAACTCGTCCTGGTAGTGCCGCAGGTAGGTCTGGAAATCCTCGTCGGCCTCCCACTTGCGGGCGGTGGCCGGCGCGCAGCCCGCCTCCTTCGCCGCAGCGGTGAGGGACAACCCGGAAACGCGCGCAGCCGCGTAAACCCGCTGCTGGCTGGTGACGCGAGGCAGGTCCACGGCGTGGGTTCGTTCGTCCGCTTCCATGCTCGCCAGTTGGGCGTCGATGTCCATGAGGGGTTTCGACATGCGAGAAGTTTGGCACTGCCAAATATCTATGGCAAGGCAACAAGCCCCTGGGGGATTTTTTCAGAAAATTTTTTGGGTTTGCAGAGGGTGAGCCGACCGACACGCGGGCATGGGTGCGTGCCGGCCGGCTCTTTGCGCAAGCAGGCGCAACCCTAGCCCCACCCACGGGGGGCCTCAAGTCGGGATGCCTGAAACGTGCGCCATTCGACCCTTGGCGAGGGCCGAGGGTCGCGGGGGACAGGGGGGTATGGGGGTCGCTGGTTAGGGACTCCCGAAAGGGATTCGGCTTCCGGTTCCGGTCGATTCCCGATTTCACCCCTTGGAACCTTGTTTCGGCCCCCCCGGGGGGCTTGGAGGACACATGAGCATCTTCACCAACCCGCTGCTGATCACCATCACCACCTCGCTGCGCAAGCGCGTCGACCAGTACCCCGTGTGTGTGCTGGGCATAACGGTTCATCGCAAAGGGGATCACGTGTTCTGCCATCTGCCCGATGGCGACACCTGGATCGGCAACTACGGGATGAGCTACGCCGAGCTGGAGCAGGCGCTCACCGAGTACATGGAGGACGTGGAATGAACGCGATCTTCCGTGACGCCAGGCAAGCAGTGGCCTGGAAGCAGCAGTACGAGGCCAAGGGTCTCGTCGTCACCCTGGAGGTGCGCGGCTCGCGCATCTTCGGGTGTGCAGAGAGGCCTGTGCGCGGTTGCACCCGCGCACAGGCCGGACGTT
>NZ_JBOY01000138.1:0-3730 GCF_000647775.1 Pseudomonas sp. RL
GCCCTTCGACCCCAAACTGGCGCTTGCGCGGTAGGGAGCAAGACGGTATCTACGGACTGACACGACCCTCGCAAAGCCCCTACTCCCCCTGTGGCTGCATGCCGCAGCCATTTGTGGTAAAAACGCCGGCGGATCGGCCCTCCGATCCAACGTTCTCAGGGCGGGGTGAAATTCCCCACCGGCGGTGATGGCCTGAATGGCCCAAGCCCGCGAGCGCCCGCCTTCGGCGGGGTCAGCAGATCCGGTGTGATTCCGGAGCCGACGGTCAGAGTCCGGATGAGAGAGAGCGGGACGCCTCGACGCGTGCGGTCCGTGCGCGCGTCCGTTTCCCCTTCGATCAGCAGCGCCCTGTTTTTCCACGAAAACAGGAGTTCGTTCCATGCAGTGCGTTCTTTGCTCCGGCCGGGAGGCAACATGTTCACCGGCATAATCGAAGCCATCGGCACTATCCAGAGCATCACCCCCAAGGGTGGCGACGTCCGTGTCTATGTGAAGACCGGCAAGCTCGATCTGGGCGACGTCAAGCTCGGCGACAGCATTGCCGTCAACGGCGTGTGCCTGACCGCCGTGCAGCTCCCCGGCGACGGATTCTGGGCCGACGTCAGTCGCGAGACCCTGGCCCGCACCGGCTTTGCCGACCTGAAATCCGGCAGTCGGGTCAATCTGGAAAAGGCCCTGACGCCGACCAGCCGCCTGGGTGGCCACCTGGTCAGCGGCCATGTCGACGGCGTGGGCGAGATCATCAGCCGCGAAGACAACGCCCGCGCCGTGCAATTTCGCATCCGCGCGCCGCGCGCGCTGGCCAGGTACATCGCCCTCAAGGGCTCGATCACCGTGGACGGCACCAGCCTGACGGTGAATGGCGTCGACGGCGCCGACTTCGAGCTGACCATCGTGCCGCACACCCTGGCCGAGACCATCATGGCCGACTACCGCGCCGGTCGCCGCGTGAACCTGGAAGTGGACCTGCTGGCCCGTTACCTGGAACGCCTGCTGCTGGGTGACAAGGCTGCCGAGCCGACCCGCACCGGCATCACCGAAAGCTTTCTGGCCGCGCACGGCTACCTGACCAAGTAAGGAGCGGGCCCGATGGCTCTCAACACGATCGAAGAAATCATTGCCGACATCCGCGCGGGCAAGATGGTCATCCTCATGGATGACGAAGACCGCGAAAACGAAGGCGACATCATCATGGCCGCCGAGTGCTGCCAGGCTGAACACATCAACTTCATGGCCCGCCATGCCCGCGGCCTGATCTGCATGCCGATGAGCAAGGAGCGCTGCGAGCGCCTCAACCTGCCGCTCATGGCGCCGCGCAACGGCTCGGGCTTCGGCACCAAGTTCACCGTCTCCATCGAGGCGGCTGAAGGCGTGACCACCGGCATCTCTGCCGCCGACCGCGCACGCACCGTGCAGGTCGCCGCCGCCCGCGAGGCCAAGGCCGAGGACATCGTCAGCCCCGGGCACATCTTCCCGCTGATGGCGCAGCCTGGCGGCGTGCTGGCGCGTGCCGGGCATACCGAGGCGGCCACCGACCTGGCGCGTCTGGCCGGCTTCGATGCCAGCGGCGTGATCTGCGAGATCATGAATGACGACGGCACCATGGCCCGCCGTCCGGAACTCGAAGTGTTCGCCGAACAGCATGGCCTGAAGATCGGCACCATCGCCGACCTGATCCACTACCGCATGATCCACGAGCGCACCGTGGAGCGGATTTCCGAACAGCCGCTGGACACCGAGCTGGGCCAGTTCAAGCTGGTCACCTACCGCGACAGCGTGGAAAACGACGTGCACATGGCGCTGATCATGGGTGACATCACTCCGGAAGTGCCGACGCTGGTGCGCGTGCACAACATGGAGCCGCTGCGCGACCTGTTGCAGGTCAAGGTGCCCGGCCGCTGGAGCCTGCGTGCGGCCATGGCCGAGGTGGCCAGCGCCGGCAAGGGCGTGGTGCTGCTGCTCGGCAAGCCGTTCAGCGGCCAGGAGCTGCTGGCGCAGCTCAACCGCACCCAGGCGCCGACTCCGGCGATGTACAGCACCGTCGGTGCCGGCTCGCAGATCCTGCGCGATCTGGGCGTTCGTCAGATGCGCCTGATGAGTGCGCCGATGAAGTTCAACGCGATATCCGGTTTCGACCTGGAAGTTGTAGAATACGTCGCCGCAGAATGATGCTCAGGGCGCCGCAGGATCGCGGCGCCTTTGTTCTTTTTCGAAAGAGACCCTTTTCATGACCCTCAAGACCATCGAAGGCACCTTCGTTGCACCCCAGGGCAAGTTCGCCCTCGTGGTTGGCCGTTTCAACAGCTTCGTCGTCGAAAGCCTGGTAAGCGGCGCCATCGACACCCTGGTTCGCCACGGCGTGAGCGAAGACAACATCACCATCATCCGCGCCCCGGGCGCCTTCGAACTGCCGCTGGTGGCCCAGAAGGTCGCTCAGCGTGACGAGTTCGCGGCCATCATCGCCCTTGGCGCGGTGATCCGTGGCGGCACCCCGCACTTCGAGTACGTGGCCGGCGAATGCACCAAGGGCCTGGCCCAGGTGTCCATGGAATACGGTGTGCCGGTCGCCTTCGGCGTGCTGACCGTCGATTCCATCGAGCAGGCCATCGAGCGCTCCGGCACCAAGGCGGGCAACAAGGGCGGCGAAGCAGCCCTGTCCGCACTGGAAATGGTCAGCCTGCTGACCGCCCTGGAGGTCAAGTGAGCCTGCACCGCGACGACAGTCAGGACGCCCCGCAGCCGGCCGGCAAGCCGACCAAGGGTGGCGCGCGCCGCGCGGCGCGCGCCCTGGGCATGCAGGCCCTCTACCAGTGGCACATGGCGCGCCAGGCTCCGCACGAGATCGAAGCCCAGTTCCGCGTCGACAACGCCTTCGTCGGCGTCGACGGTGCCTATTTCCATGAACTGCTCAACGGCGTGCTCAGCAACCGTGGCGAGATCGACGAGCTGATCGCGCCTTGCCTGGACCGTCCCATGGACGACCTGGACCCGGTGGAGCTGGCCATCCTGCGCCTGTCCACCTATGAGCTGAAGCAGCGCCTCGACGTGCCCTACCGCGTGGTGATCAACGAGGGCATCGAGCTGGCCAAGACCTTCGGCGCCACCGACGGCCACAAGTTCGTCAACGGGGTGCTCGACAAGCTGGCGCCGAAGCTGCGCAGCGCCGAGCTGCGGGCCGGCAAACGCTGATCCGTGGGTGAGTTCGAGCTGATCCGCCGCTTCTTCGCCACGGCGCCCTGTGCGCAAGGTGGTGAAGGCGTGGCACTGGGCATCGGCGACGACTGTGCCCTGCTCGAACTGCCGCCCGGCGAACAACTGGCGGTGTCCACCGACACCCTGGTGGCCGGCAGCCATTTTCCCCTGCAACACGATCCCTTCCTGCTCGGCCAGCGCGCCCTGGCGGTTTCCACCAGCGACCTGGCCGCCATGGGCGCCACGCCCATCGGCTTCACCCTCGCCCTGACCCTGCCGGACGCCGACGAAACCTGGTTGCGGCGCTTCGCCGACGGCCTGCAGCGCATGGCCGCGCAGTGCAGGATGACCCTGCTGGGCGGCGATACCACGCGCGGCCCGCTGACCCTCGGCATGACGGTGTTCGGCCGCGTGCCCAAGGGGCTGGCCCTGACCCGTGCGGGCGCTCGCCCGGGCGATCTGCTGTGCGTCGGTGGCAGCCTGGGGGACGGCGCCGGCGCCTTGCCGCTGGTGCTGGGCGAGCGGCCGGCCGACGGCG
>NZ_JBOY01000139.1:0-8420 GCF_000647775.1 Pseudomonas sp. RL
CCTAGCCGGCCGCGCCTAGCCGGCCGCGCCTGACGGTGCGATGGTGGATCGGTGAAGCGCGATCCACCCTACGGCCGTTCCCGGCTGTGCGCCGCCCAAACAAAAACGCCCCGCTAAAAGCGGGGCGTTTCGTTCAACGCGGCGCCAATCAGGCGTTACGCAACTGCAGGTTCTCGTCGCAGCGCGCGGTGACTTCGCGGTACAGCGCGGCGTTTTCCTGCAGCGCGGTCTCGCGTGCCGGGAAGATCTCTTCCAGCTTGCCCGCCCAGGCGGCCGCCTGCTCGGGGAAGCAGCGCTCGATCAGCTGCAGCATGATCGACACGGTCACCGAAGCACCCGGCGAAGCACCCAGCAGCGCGGCAATGCTGCCGTCCTCGGCGGACACCAGCTCGGTACCGAACTGCAGGATGCCGCCCTTCTTCGGGTCCTTCTTGATGATCTGCACGCGCTGACCAGCCACTTCCAGACGCCAGTCGGCCGGATCCAGCTCGGGGTAGAACTTGCGCAGGGCATCCAGGCGCTGCTCCATGGACTGCATCACTTCCTTCACCAGGTAGCGGGTCAGGTCCATGTTGTCGCGAGCCACGGCCAGCATCGGGCCGATGTTGCCCGGACGAATCGACAGCGGCAGGTCGAGGAACGAGCCGTTCTTCAGGAACTTGGTGGAGAAGCCGGCGTAGGGCCCGAACAGCAGGGATTTCTTGCCGTCGACCACACGGGTGTCCAGGTGCGGCACGGACATCGGCGGAGCACCGACTTCAGCCTGGCTGTAGACCTTGGCCTGATGCTTGGCCACCACCTCGGGGTTGTCGCAGCGCAGCCACTGGCCGCTGACCGGGAAGCCGCCGAAGCCCTTGCTTTCCGGAATGCCGGACATCTGCAGCAGCGGCAGCGCACCGCCACCGGCGCCGAGGAACACGAAGCGGGCCTTGAGCGCGCGCTGGCTGCCGTCCTGGGTGTTCTTGACGGTGACACACCAGCCCTCGCCGTCACGCTCGACGCTCTTCACGCGCTGGTTGTAGCCGACATGGGCGCCATCCAGGCTCTGCAGGTGCTTGAGCAGCTCATTGGTCAGCGCACCGAAGTTGACGTCGGTACCGCGCTCCACGCGGGTGGCGGCGATCTGCTCGTCGGCGTCGCGGCCGGGGATCAGCAGCGGCGCCCACTTGGCGATCAGCTCGCGATCCTCGGTGTACTCCATGGTTTCGAACGCATGGTGGGCGCTGAGCTGCTGCTGGCGGGTCTTCAGGAAGGCCACGTCCTTGGCGCCACGCACGAAGCTCATGTGCGGAACCGGATTGATGAAGGTGCGCGGTGCATCCAGGGCGCCCTTGGCCACCAGGTAGGACCAGAACTGCTTGGACACTTCGAACTGGCTGTTGATCAGCACGGCCTTCTTGATGTCCACGGAGCCATCGGCGGCCTGCGGGGTGTAGTTCAGTTCGCACAGACCGGCATGGCCGGTACCAGCGTTGTTCCAGGGATTGGAACTTTCCACTGCGCCGGAGGGCATCTGCTCGACGATTTCCAGCTTCAGCCCGGGATCCAGCTCCTTGAGCAGGACCGCCAGGGTGGCACTCATGATGCCGGCGCCAACCAGCACCACATCCAGAGCTTCGTTTTCGTTGTGCGCCATTAACGCTTCTCCAAATCTGCAACACCTAGGTTCAACGGCAGACGCTCCTGGCGCAAAGCGCGTTCAGGGCCGGGGAGAATCGCAAGGGGAGTCCCGAAACCTGACAGGGGCGGATGCCCAATGGATAGGACCGGCGCTCAGGCCTGGGTCCCGGCGACCAGCAGGCCGCGCGTCAGGTGTGCATATCCGAGTCGTTTGGCAGGTGTACCAATGCCAGAGTCTTCATTTGCTCGCCACACTCTCGTGAAGTAGTGAAAAACCGTCTTCTCACGCTCTTTTGGAGACGTGAACCTCAAGGGGTCGGCTGCCGCAGACACACACTTCTCGTCACTGACCGCAACACGCTGCTATCCATGGACAGGTGTTTCAGTCACTGAACGAACCGTTCGGGTGACGGGGCATTAGGGCAGCACCTAGCGGGCGTCTCTCTGGCGTGGGACATGCCGGTGGGCAGTCACGCAGGAGGCGACCTTTATAATTGGGCGGGGATTATACCGATGGTTTTCGGAAAGAGGGGCCGTTTAGCGGCGACTTTCTTACCCCGCCGGCGAGTATGCCGTGAACCTGTCACGCCGGGCATCCGACCATCGGCGCATGGGCCATGCACCGCGCCCGCGTGAGCAGAAGCGCAGCGGCCGCTCGCGTATACTGCCCGGCCGCGGACGCCATCGCGTGTCCTGAACATTTCTTATGGAGAGCCAAACCATGTCGAAGCGTTTTCCGCTGGTGCTTTGCGCTGTTGTCAGCCTGGCCCTGACCGGCTGCGCCCTGAGCCCGCAGCAACTCACCCCGCAACCCAAGCTGAAGACCGAGCTGGCCGCGGTCGGCCAGGGCCAGCCGGTGGTGGTGCATGTCGCCGACGGACGTGCCTCGCCGGACCTGGGCACCCGCGGCGGTCTGTACGCGGAGACCAGTGCCATCAGCGTGCCGAGCGCCAACGTCCTGCCGCAGCTGCAGGCCCAGGCCGAAGCCGCCGTGCGCCTGCTGGGCTTTACACCGACGCCGGACGCCCGTGACGTGCCGCGCCTGACCGTGACCCTGGCCGAACTCAAATACCAGTCGCCCAAGGAAGGCGTGTATGTCACCGAGGCGGATATCGCCGCCGTTATGCAGGCTGAGGTGCAGAACAGCGGGCGCCGCTACACCGGTCGCTACACCGCCACCCTGAACCAGCGCTTCGGCATGGCGCCGAACCAGGAAACCAACACCCGCCTGGTCAGCGATGTGCTGAGCGACGCCCTGACCCGCCTGTTCAAGGACCCGACCATCGGGCAGATGCTCGCGGAGTAAAACCGACGCACCTGTAGACGTAGGTGGATCGCGCTTCACCGATCCACCAACGCGCCGCCAGGTGCGGCCGGCCAGGTGCGGCCGGCCAGGTGCGCCGTGCCGCGCATGGGTGGACAAGAAAGACGTTGTCCACCCTACGATTCCCGGCCCGGGAAGTCGGGCCGATGCACCGTCGCACGGATCGACGCCGGTCGGAAAACACCCCGCCCACCGCTGCGCCTGATTAAAATCCCCCGCTTTTTACAACCTTCGGGTTTACCTGAAGCGGGAGTGAACGATGTCGCTGCAGGCTCTTTGGAGCATTCCCCTCACCTATCCGGCGCAGATTCTCAATGCCCTGGCCCTGCTCATGGCGCTGGCCGGTTCCTGGCTGCTGCTGGCGACCCAGCGGCGTCGGTCGCAGTTCAAGTTGCGCCTGGTCCAGGGCAATTTCCAGGAAGCCCTGATGCTCGCCGCCCGCCACCGCGTGGACGGCTTCTTCACCCGCTTCGGCGCGCTCAGCCTGGCGCTGGCGGTGACCCTGTCCTGGGTAAGCACCGGCCTCTAGCGGTTGCAAACTACCTGCGTTGACAATCCTTCGTTAGAAACAGCCTCGGCCTGCTCATTTAGAACACCAACTGCGCGTCCTCGGCTGTTTCTGCCTCGTCTTGCCTGCCTCGCCTACGTTTTCGACGGCCTGTTAATTACCCGCCTCCTTCGCCTTCTCGCTCTGCTGCAGGCGCCACATCTGCGCGTAGTGACCGTCGCGGGCCAGCAGTTCGGCGTGGCTGCCGCGCTCGACCACCTGGCCGGCATCCATCACCAGGATCTGGTCGGCATTCATCACCGTGGACAGCCGGTGGGCGATCACCAGCGTGGTGCGCCCCACCTGGATACGATCCAGCTCGGCCTGGATGGCGCGCTCTGACTTGGAATCCAGCGCCGAGGTCGCCTCGTCGAAGATCAGGATGCTGGGGTTCTTGAGGATCGCCCGGGCGATGGCCACCCGCTGCTTCTCGCCGCCGGAGAGCTTGAGACCCCGCTCGCCCACCTGGGTGTCGTAGCCATCCGGCAGGCTTTCAATGAAGCGGTGGATGTGCGCGGCGCGGGCGGCGGCCTCCACCTCCTCGCGCGTCGCCTCGGGGCGGCCGTAGCGGATGTTGTAGTAGATGCTGTCGTTGAACAGCACGGTGTCCTGGGGAACGATGCCGATGGCGCCGCGCAGCGAGGCCTGGGTCAGCTGGCGCAGGTCATGGCCGTCGATGGTGATGCGCCCCTCGCCCACGTCGTAGAAGCGGTACAGCAGGCGCGCCAGGGTGGATTTGCCCGAGCCCGAGTGACCAACCACCGCCACGGTGCCGCCGGCGGGGATCTCGAAGTCCACGCCATGCAGGATCTCGCGGCGCGGATCGTAGCCGAAGCGCACGCTTTCGAAGCGCACCGTCGGGCGGCGGCTGTCCAGGGCGACTGCATCCGGGGCGTCCTGCACGTCCTGGCGCTCGTCGAGCAGGCCGAACAGGCGCTCCATGTTGGTCAGCGCCTGTTTCACCTCGCGGTACATCATGCCGAGCAGGAACAGCGGCGCCGACAGCTGCAGCAGGTAGGCGTTGACCAGCACCAGGTCACCCACTGTCATGTTGCCGGCCACCACGCCGGCGGCGGCCAGCCACATCATGGCGGTGACGCCGATGGAGACGATGGCCGCCTGGCCCAGGTTGAGCACCGCCAGGCTGGTGGTGGCCTTGACCTTGGTTTCCTCCAGGGTGCGCAGGTTCTCGTCGTAGCGCGCCGCCTCGTGGGCCTCGTTGTTGAAGTACTTGACCGTCTCATAGTTGAGCAGCGAGTCCACCGCGCGCTCGTTGGCCCGGGTGTCGGCCTCCACCGAGGCGCGGTAGTAGCGGGTGCGCCACTCGGTCACCGAGAAGGTCCACACCGCATAAGCCACCAGCGTGGCCAGGGTGATGGCTGCGAAGCGCCAGTCGTAGACCCAGACCAGCACCAGGGTGACCAGCAGCACTTCCAGCAGGATCGGGATGATCGAATACAGCGTCCAGTCCAGCAGGTCGGCGATCGCCGAGCCGCCGCGCTCCACATCGCGCGCCACGCCGCCGGTGCGCCGGCCCAGGTGGAACTTCAGGGAGAGCGCGTGCAGATGACGGAACACTTGCAGGGTGACCTGCCGCGAAGTGCGTGCCATCACCCGAGCGAACACCACCTGGCGCAGCTCGGTGAACAGCGTGACGCCGATACGCGAGGCGCCGTAGGCGAACAGCAGGCCGACCGGCAGCAGCAGCAAGCTGGGCTCGACGTTGAGGTCATCGACGATGTACTTGAGAACGAACGGCACCAGCAGGTTGAGCAGCTTGGCGGCGAACACCAGGCCCAGCGCCAGCAGGATGCGGCCGAGGTAGGGTTTCAGGTAGGGCAGCAGGTCGCGGATCACGGCAACGTCGCCGCGCGCCTGCTCGGCGCGCTTGACGGGCGCGACCGTAGCGTCGATGGACATGGGAAGGAATCCTTGGGAACAGCGAAAAAACAGGGGCCCTATGCTGGGCCCGCGCCGGGCAACACGCAAGCCGACGGGCGCCGACTGCGCGAGCGAATTCATTCGCGAGCCTTTCCGTGGCTGATACCAGAAGCTCGCGAATAAATTCGCTCCCACCAAAGCCGTGCCCGGTCAGCCAGCCCGGGCGAACTTTGCCGGCCATTCCCCGGTCGTTTTCCCTGGGTTCAGGGTTAACGGAGGGACCATGCCGGCTCAGGCGCTTCACACACAGAACGATCCCGACGTGGCGCTGCAACGCCTGCGTGAGCGCTTTCGCCAAGTGCGCGCCACCAGCGAGGCGCTGTGCGCGCCACTGGCCATCGAGGACTACGGCATCCAGGGCATGCCTGACGCCAGCCCGCCGAAATGGCACCTGGCGCACACCACCTGGTTCTTCGAAACCTTCCTGCTGCTGCCCTATCAGCCCGGCTACCGCACGCCGGACCCGCGTTACGACCTGCTGTTCAATTCCTATTACCTGACCCACGGCCAGCCGTTCCCGCGCCCGCAGCGCGGGCTGCTGTCGAGGCCCACGGTCGCCGAGGTGCTCAACTGGCGCCGGGTAGTCAACCTGGCGATGGAGGACCTGCTCGACCATCCGCCGCCCGGCAAGCTGGAAACCCTGTGTCAGCGGCTGGAGCTGGGCCTGCAGCACGAGCAGCAGCACCAGGAACTGCTGCTGATGGACCTGCTCTACAACTTCTCGCTCAATCCGCTAGCGCCGGCCTACCGGGATGACTTGCCGGCCGTCTCCGAGCAACCGCCCGCGCCGCTGCGCTGGCACAGCCATGCCGGCGGGCTGGTGGAGATAGGCCACGCCGGCGACGGCTTCGCCTTCGACTGCGAACGACCGCGTCACAAGGTCTGGCTGGAACCCTTTCGCCTGGCCAGCCGCCCGGTGAGCAACGCCGATTACCTGGCCTTCCTGCTGGACGGTGGCTACAGCCGCAGCGAGCTGTGGCTCTCCGACGGCTGGGCGACGCTGCGCCAGGCGAACTGGCAGGCGCCGCTGTACTGGCGACACGACGAGGAGCGCGGCTGGCGAGAGTTCACCCTGACTGGCCTGCAGCCACTGAACCTGTCCGCGCCGGTCTGCCACCTGAGCTTCTTCGAAGCCGATGCCTACGCACGCTGGGCCGACGCGCGCCTGCCCAGCGAGGCGGAGTGGGAAGCCGTGGCCCAGACGCTGCCGGTGAGTGGGCATTTCCTCGACGCCGGCCTGCTGCGCCCGCAACCCTCGCCCGGCGTGCCTGGCACCCAGCCGGCGCAGCTGTTCGGCGATGTCTGGGAATGGACGGCCAGCGCCTTCCTGCCCTACCCCGGCTTCCAGCCCCTGGGCGGCAGCCTCGGCGAATACAACGGCAAGTTCATGTGCGGCCAGCAGGTGTTGCGCGGCGGCTGTTGCGTCACCCCGCCGGATCACCTGCGCGCCAGCTACCGCAACTTCTTCTATCCACACATGCGCTGGGCCTTCAGCGGCCTGCGCCTGGCCCGGGACGAAACCGCATGACAGCAACCGCCACGGTGCGTTACCACGACCATCACCCGCGCAGCGCCAGCCTGTGCGATGAAATCCTCGCCGGCTTTGCCGCCACCCCCAAGCAAACCTCGCCCAAACACTTCTACGATGCCGTGGGCTCGCGGCTGTTCGAGCAGATCTGCGAGCAGCCCGAGTACTACCCGACCCGCACCGAGGAGGCCATTCTCGCCGAAGCCTGCGACGAGATCGCGCGCCTGGCCGGGCCGGAGGCGCCGCTGCTGGAGCTGGGCAGCGGCGCCAGCCGCAAGGTGCGCCTGCTGCTGGAAACCCTGCAGCCGAGTCGCTACCTGGGCATCGACATCAGTCGCGAATTCCTCATCGACAGCACCCGCCGGCTGGCCGCTGATTATCCCTGGCTGGAGGTGCATGCCGCCTGCGCCGACTTCTGCCGCCCGCTGCGCCTGCCCCAGGCGTTCATGCGCGCG
The DNA here is from genome assembly GCF_000647775.1 of Pseudomonas sp. RL. Taxonomy (NCBI): domain Bacteria; kingdom Pseudomonadati; phylum Pseudomonadota; class Gammaproteobacteria; order Pseudomonadales; family Pseudomonadaceae; genus Pseudomonas; species Pseudomonas sp. RL. Next base: position 7,416 of record NZ_JBOY01000139.1, read on the forward strand.
CGGCCGCTGGCGTTCTTTCCCGGCTCGAGCATCGGCAACTTCGAACCCGCCCAGGCGCTGGACTTCCTGCGTCACCTGCGCCGGCTGCTGCCGGGCGGCAGCGGCCTGCTGATCGGCGTCGACCTGCTCAAGGACCGCGACCGGCTGGAAGCCGCGTACAACGACCGTGCCGGTGTCACCGCCGCCTTCAACCTCAACCTGCTGGAACGCATCCGCCGCGAGCTGGACAGCGATATCCAGCCACGCCGCTTTCGCCACCGGGCCTTCTTCAACCCGCTCGAATCCCGCATCGAGATGCATCTGGTCAGCCCGCTGGCGCAGCAGGTGCGCATCGAGGGCCACACCTTCAGCTTCGCACCGGGCGAGAGCCTGCACACCGAGAATTCCTACAAGTACAGCCCCGAGGGCTTCCTGCGCCTGGCCGAGCGCGCCGGCTTCCAGGGGAAGGCGCTGTGGATGGATGCGGAGCAGCTGTTCAGCGTGCACTTCCTGCGCAGTGCCTAGAAACGCCCGTCACCCGTCACGAACGACTGGACTGCGGGGCACTCCACTGCGAAGGCACCATCTCGAAGTACGGAGGAACTGCCATGAAACACCTCACCGCACTGGCCGCCGCCATCCTGCTGGGACTGAGCGCGCCGACCTGGGCCCAGGAGCGCGACTGTACCCCGCGGGACACCCGCGAACGGGCCGGCGAGCTGGCGCAGGAAATCCACGAATCCACCGGCGGCGATCCGCAGAAGGCGCAGCAGATTCACGAGGAGCTGAAGGACATGGAGCTCAAGCGCCGCGAAGACAGCCTGGCGCGCACCGACCAGGGCCTGCAGGACGAATGCGCCCGCTATGAACAGCGCATGGAGGAGGTGGAAAAAGCCACCGACAAGGTGGAGTAGCGCCTGATGCGAATCTGCCTTTGACAAGCCGCGCCATTTGCGTAGAATGCGCGGCCTCGAAGGCACATAGCTCAGTTGGTTAGAGCACCACCTTGACATGGTGGGGGTCGTT
>NZ_JBOY01000140.1:0-5596 GCF_000647775.1 Pseudomonas sp. RL
CGAACAGACCAACCTGCTGGCGCTCAACGCCGCCATCGAGGCGGCCCGCGCCGGCGAGGCCGGACGCGGCTTCGCGGTGGTGGCCGACGAGGTGCGCGGCCTGGCCCAGCGCACCCAGGAATCGGTGGGCGAGATCCAGTCGGTGATCGAGACCCTGCAGACCGATACCCGCGGCCTGGCCGGTTCGATGAAGGACAGCTTCGAACAGGCCCAGGAGAACGTCGGCCAGGTGGCCGAGGCGGTCACGGCGCTCGGTCGCATCGGCGAGGCGGTCGGCGTGATCCACGACATGACCCTGCAGATCGCCAGCGCCGCCGAGGAACAGAGCGCGGTGGCCGAGGAGATCAGCCGCAACGTCGCCGGCGTACGCGGCGTGACCGAAACCCTCACCGGCCAGGCCGAGGAGTCGGCACGTATCAGCCAGACCCTCAACGGCCTGGCCAACCAGCAACAGGCGCTGATGGACCAGTTCAAGGCGTAGGCAGGCGACGCCGCGCTGCGACGGCGGCCAGGACCGCCGCCGGGCACCGCCGCGGTGTACCGGTCCGGCCGGGTTTGTGGGAGTGGCTCCCCTACAACGCCGCCAGCGTGTGGTACTCGTCCTGCGCCAGCTGGTCGGTCATGCCGCTGACGAAATCCTGTAGCAGCCGGCAGCGGTGGTAGAACTCCCACAGCGGCTCGCCGGCGCTTTCCTCCACCGCCGCCAGGTAGGCACGCAGTAGCTGGCTGGGCAGGCGGCGCGTGAGCATCTGCAAAAGCGGCGAACCGCATGGCCGGCCGGCGGCCAGCGCGCGAAACTCCTCGGCCCGCGCCCGCAGCAGTGGCGCGTAGAAATCCAGCAGTCCCTGCAGGATGCGATAACCCTGCAGATGCAGGGTCTCCACTTCCCGGTGGCAGAACACCTTGTCGGCGGCCACGCTCTTGAAGGTCTGCACGATGGCCGCCTCGGCACTGCCGTCCTCCAGCAGGGCGCGGTCCAGCGTGCCGGCATGCACGGCCTCGATCTGTGCGATGAACTGCGCGGCGGCGTGCTTCACCAGTGGGTGGATCATGTTCACCCGCAGCCAGATGAAGAACTCGCCGGTCGGGTTGACCGGTTCCTGGCCGGCGCGCTTGAGTGCGTAGTCCAGGCGCTGGCGGAAGGATTGCCCGCCATCCAGGGGCGACTCCGGGTCGGCCAGTTCCCGGTAGCGGGCCAGTAGCGCGGTTGCCAGCTGGTCGAGATCGAAGAAGCCCTTTTCCACCGAGTCCTCGATGTCCGCCAGGCAGTAGGCGATGTCGTCGGCCGCTTCCATGATGTACACCGCCGGATGGCGCGTGCCCGGTGCGCGTCCCAGCGCCGCCCACAGGTTCTGGGTGAAGGCCTGTTCGGACACATAGAAGCCGGGCTTCTTGTGCAGGTAGGCGCCAGGCGTGCCCCTGGGCGGACGGGGCGTGTCCGCACAGCGCACGTACTTGAGGATGGCGGCGGTCTGGCTGTAGGTGAGGTTCAGGCGCAGCAGGCGGAACACCAGGCGGATGCCCTGGGCGTTGCCCTCGAAGGTCTTCAGGTCGTGCAGCAGCCGGGCCACCCGCTCCTCTTGCGCAGCGGTGCCGGGCAGGGCAGCGTCTAGCAGGGTATCCAGGTTGCGCTCGAACCATTCGCCGATGGCGAACTCGCCGAAATGCCCGAACGGCGGATTGCCGATGTCATGCAGCAGGCAGGCCATCTCCACCAGGCTTTCCAGCACGGATTCCAGCCCGTCCAGCCCGTAGTCCGCCGCGCGCGAACCCAGCTGCTTGTACAGGGTGCGCACGATGAAACGACCGGTCTGCTGCACCTCCAGCGAATGGGTCAGGCGGCTGCGCACGGCGGCGTTGCGTTCCAGCGGGAACACCTGGGTCTTCTGCTGCAGGCGGCGCACCGCCGCGCTGTGCACAATGCGCCCCCGGTCGCTTTCCAGCTGGTCGATCAGGTAGGCCAGGTCGTCGCTCGCGGCCCGGCGTTCGTAGGGGCGTTGGGCGGACAGCGTCTGGCGGAAGTCGGGCGCAGCGGGCATGGGCATCTCCGAAGGCAAGGCGGATGAACCGGTTGGTGGAGCGACGCCGGGACTCTACCATGCGCCCCTGACTGTTTTGAGCGGGACACTCAATGAACACTGCTACCCCTGTTTTCGGCGTCGGCGACGCGTCCTACCAGGCCGCCGGCGGCCAGGCCGGCCTGCGGCGCCTGGTCGAGGATTTCTATCGGGCGATGGACACGCTGCCCGAAGCCGCCTGCGTGCGGCAGCTGTACCCCGAGTCGCTGGAGCTGGCCAAGGACAAGCTGGCGACCTTCCTGAGCGGTTGGCTCGGCGGGCCGAGGGAATATGCGGCGCGCTTCGGGCCGATCAGCATCCCGGCGTTCCACACGCGCTGGCGGGTCGGTGAAGAGGAGCGGGAAGCCTGGCTGGCCTGCATGGCCTGGGCCATTGCGCGGCAGGATTATGCGCCGGCTTTCGCGGAGTACCTGCTGACCCAGTTGCGGGTACCGGCCGAGCGGGTGCACCAGGCCAGTCTGGCGGCTCGCGGCGAGCAGCCCTGAACCAAAAAGGGCCGACGATTTGTCGGCCCTTTCGATCACTTCACCAGCAGCACCGGCACCGGCACTTCATGCACCACGCGGGTGGCGACCGAGCCCATCAGCAGGCCGGAGAAGTTGCCCAGGCCCCGGGTGCCCATCACCACGGTGTCGCAGCTCAGCTTCTCGACGGCCAGGCCGATCTGCTCGGGGATGTTGCCCTGTGCGGTGTGGCGGCTGTGGGTGATGCCGGCGGCCTGCAGCTGCGCGGCCGGCCAGTCGAGCAGGTGCTGGGCCTGGCTGGTTGCTGACTGCTCCATGCGCTCGATGAGCTCACCGGTCACGTATTCGCCGTAAACGATGGGCGGCTGCTGCACGTTGAGCAGATGCACGTTCAGCGTGGCCGAATGTTCGCGCGCGAAGTCGATCAGGTACTGGACTGCCCGCTTGGAACTGTCCGACCCGTCGAATGCCACCAGTACGTTGCGCATTATTCCGTCTCCTGTTGTGTCTATAGGCACAGGATAGTCCAGCGGCCTGTCCGACCGTGAGCGCGGGCTGGGCATGGCCGCGTGTCGATTTGCCGCAGGGAGGCTTTCGCAACCGCTCTGGGAGGCCTCTATGAACCGCCACTACTACATCAGCGACACCCTCGATGAGCTGGAGCTCCTAGAACGGGAGCTGGAAACCAGCGGCATTCCCACGGAGCAGATCCACGTGCTCAGCGAGCAGGACGCAGAGCTCGAGCGGCACCGGGTGCATGGCGTGCCCTCGGTGATGAAGACCGACGTGTTCAACCTGGGCTGGCGCGGCGCGCTGGTAGGCCTGGCGCTCGCCGTGCTGGTGCTGCTGGTGGCCTGGTGGGCCGGCTGGACCGCCACCCGCGCCGGCTGGGCGCCGTTCGTGTTCCTGGCGCTGGTGCTGTTCGGTTTCTCGGTGTGGGAGAGCGGTTTCTTCGGTTTCCAGCGGCGCAACCAGCATTTTCAGGCCCTGCAGAAAACCCTGGAGGAGGGTCGCCATGTGCTGTTCGTCGACGTGGAGCCGGAGCAGGAGGTGCCCCTGCGCGTGGTGATGGCGCGCCACGCCGGATTGCGCGAGGCCGGCACCGGCCCGGCACTGCCGCACTGGCTGAGCGCCGGCCAACAACGTCTGAACCGCTTGCGCAAGATGATCTGAAGACGGATTGACGCCGCCGGGCGAGAGACGTCAACTAGAGCCGCCGCCCCCCGCCCGGGCGGCGGTTTCCTCACTTGATCGAGCACTGCGCATGAGCACCAGCAAATCGAACATTCCCTACAGCCAGCGCGAGCAGGGCTACCGGGAAAAGGCCCTGAAGATGTACCCCTGGGTGTGCGGCCGCTGCGCCCGCGAATTCTCCGGCAAGCGCCTGAGCGAGCTGACGGTCCATCACAAGGACCACAACCACGACAACAACCCCGAGGACGGCTCGAACTGGGAGCTGCTCTGCCTGTACTGTCACGACAACGAGCACTCGCGCTATACCGACAACCAGTACTTCGCCGAGGCCACCCCGGGCGGCGACAAGGGTCCGAAGGAAACCTTCAAGGCCTTCGCCGGACTGGCGGATCTGCTGAAGAAGTAACTCACGCCAGCCTGTGTGCGTAACGGCGGACAAGAACGGCGTTGTCCGCCCTACGTAGCGGCGTCGGCCGCGATGACCACGGCGGAACACCAAACCATGGATTGTCCCCGCGCGGCCTCGATCGGCGCCCGATAAAGCGCGGAGCGCCCTACGTTCATGAATTAATCTCGTGTTGCTCAATAGAATCTTGAGTTTGTTTCAGCTTTCCAGCGCGCCGAGAATGCCGGCCACGGTTACTGGAGAGTACACATGGCTATTGCCCACACCCTCGGATTCCCCCGCATCGGCCGCGACCGCGAGCTGAAGAAAGCCCTCGAAGCCTACTGGAAGGGCGCGCTGGACGAGGCCGGCCTGCGCCAGGTCGGCCGCCAGCTGCGCGCCGAACACTGGCAACTGCAGAAGGACGCCGGCATCGACCTGCTGCCGGTCGGCGATTTCGCCTGGTATGACCAGGTGCTCACCCATTCGCTGATGTTCGGCGTGGTCCCCGAGCGCTTCCGCCCCAACGATGGCGGCCTGCCGAGCCTGGACACCCTGTTCGCCATGGCGCGCGGTGTCAGCGGCGGCTGCTGCGGCGGCGCCCATGCCCAGGAAATGACCAAGTGGTTCGACAGCAACTACCACTACCTGGTCCCCGAGTTCACCGCCGACCAGACGTTCCGGCTGAGCTGGGAGCAATTGTTCGAGGAAGTCGCCGAAGCCCTTGCGCTGGGCCATGCGGTCAAGCCGGTGATCATCGGCCCGCTGACCTACCTGTGGCTGGGCAAGTGCAAGGGCGGCGACTTCGAGCGCCTCGACCTGCTGGAACGCCTGCTGCCGGTGTATGGCGAAATCCTCCAGCGCCTGAAGACGCTGGGCGTGGACTGGGTGCAGATCGACGAGCCGATCCTCGGTCTCGACCTGCCGCAGGCCTGGAAGGCCGGCTTCGAGCGCGCCTACAACCTGCTGCAGCGCGAGCCCGGGAGGAAGCTGATCGCCACCTACTTCGCCGGCCTGGAGGACAACCTGGCGCTGGCCGCCGGCCTGCCGGTGGATGGCCTGCACGTGGATCTGGTGCGGGCGCCGGAGCAGTTCCCGGTGGTGCTTGACTGGCTGCCGGCCTACAAGGTGCTGTCGCTGGGCGTGGTCGATGGCCGCAACGTCTGGCGCACCGATCTCGACAAGGCCCTGGCCGTGCTTGAGCAGGCGCAGGCGCGCCTGGGCGAGCGGCTGTGGGTGGGCTCCTCCTGTTCGCTGCTGCACAGCCCGGTGGATCTGGATCGCGAGGATCGGCTGGATGCCGAGCTGAAGGGCTGGCTGGCCTTCGCCGTGCAGAAGTGCGCGGAAATCGCCGTGCTGGCCGAGGCCCTGCGCGATCCGCAGTCGGCGCGCGTGCAACAGGCGCTGGCCGACAGCCGCGCCGTGCAAGCGGCGCGCGCGGCCTCGCCACGCATCCACGATCCGGCGGTGCAGGC
>NZ_JBOY01000141.1:0-26803 GCF_000647775.1 Pseudomonas sp. RL
TACCGCAAGGTCCAGCAGGGCAAGGCGCTGTTCGTGGTAACCACCGGCAGCTTTGCCGATCAGGCGGCCGCCAAGGCAGCCATCGACGGCCTGCCCGCCAAGGTGCGCGCGGGCAAGCCTTGGGCGCGCAGCTTCGCCGGCATCCAGCAGGAAATCGGCCGGCCCTGACCGGCCTGTCCCGCATGTCGCAGGGGCGACATGCGGACTCCCCTCTCTGTCGCTTTTCTGATAATAAATTTCGCCTTTCTGACTCTGGAGCGAGCTGGAGGCCGCGCCGCGCCTGGCGTTCAGGCATCCCCAGTGTCAACTTGCTCTCCCGGTATCGTTCGCTTTTGCGACATTAACTTTCGGTTTTCGGTCATTTTTGCGTTGTGAGGCTCAGGGGCGCTGTGTAAGATGGCGTCCGTTTCAGTCGTTGCGTTCCCTGTCAAGTGGGGCCGAAACGCTGCGCCAAGTGATTGATTTTGAAAGCAATGTGCCTTCCCGGTGAGGGCCGCCAGGCGAGATTCCCCTATGAAAGCAGGTCTGTACCAACCCGAAGCGTTCAAGGACAACTGCGGCTTCGGCCTGATTGCCCACATGCAGGGCGAGGCCAGTCATCACCTGCTCAAGACTGCCATTCAGGCGCTGACCTGCATGACCCACCGCGGCGGCATCAATGCCGACGGCAAGACCGGCGACGGCTGCGGCCTGCTCATCCAGAAGCCCGACCTGTTCCTGCGCGCGGTGGCCCGTGAGGAATTCAATGTCGAGCTGCCGGCCCAGTACGCGGTGGGCATGGTGTTCCTCAACGCCGACCCGGTGAAGGCCGAAGCGGCGCGCGCCAACATGAACCGCGAGATCCAGGCCGCCGGCCTGCAGCTGATCGGCTGGCGCAAGGTGCCGGTGGACACTTCCGTGCTCGGTGAGCTGGCGCTGGCGCGCCTGCCGCAGATCGAGCAAGTGTTCGTAGGCGGCGCAGGCTTGTCCGACACGGCGTTCGCCGTGCAGCTGTTCCGCGCCCGGCGCCGCTCCTCGGTGGCCAACGCCGCCGATACCGACCACTACGTGTGCAGCTTCTCGGCGCAGACCCTGATCTACAAGGGCCTGATGATGCCGAAGGACCTGCAGGCATTCTTCCCGGATCTCAACGACGAGCGTCTGCAGACCGCCATCGCGGTGTTCCACCAGCGCTTCTCGACCAACACCCTGCCGAAGTGGCCGCTGGCCCAGCCGTTCCGCTTCCTCGCCCACAACGGCGAGATCAACACCATTCCCGGCAACCGCAACTGGGCGCAGGCACGTCGCCTGAAGTTCGCCAACGACCTGATCCCCGACCTGCAGGAGCTGGGCCCGCTGGTCAACCGCGTCGGTTCCGACTCCTCGAGCATGGACAACATGCTGGAGCTGCTGGTGACCGGTGGCATGGACCTGTTCCGCGGCCTGCGCATGCTGATGCCGCCGGCCTGGCAAAACGTCGACACCATGGATGCCGACCGCCGCGCCTTCTACGAATACAACTCCATGCACATGGAGCCGTGGGACGGCCCGGCCGGCATCGTGCTCACCGACGGTCGCCACGCCGTCTGCCTGCTCGACCGCAACGGCCTGCGTCCGGCCCGCTGGGTCACCACCAAGAACGGCTACATCACCCTGGCCTCGGAAGTCGGCGTCTGGGACTACCAGCCCGAAGACGTGCTGGCCAAGGGTCGCGTCGGTCCGGGGCAGATCCTCGCCGTGGATACCCACACTGGCGACGTACTGCACACCGACGACATCGACAGCCGCCTGAAGTCACGCCACCCCTACAAGAAGTGGCTGCGCCAGAACGCCCTGCGCATCCAGTCGACCCTGGACGACAACGACCACGGCGGCCCGCAGTACAGCAGCGAGCAGCTCAAGAGCTACATGAAGATGTTCCAGGTCACCTTCGAGGAGCGTGACCAGGTGCTGCGTCCGCTGGCCGAGCAGGGCCAGGAGGCCGTGGGCTCGATGGGCGACGACACGCCGATGGCCGTGCTGTCGCGCCGCGTGCGCTCGCCGTACGACTACTTCCGCCAGCAGTTCGCGCAGGTCACCAACCCGCCGATCGACCCGCTGCGCGAAGCCATCGTCATGTCGCTGGAAACCTGCCTGGGTGCCGAGCGCAACGTCTTCGAGGAAACCCCCGAGCACGCCAACCGCGCGATCCTCAGCAACCCGGTGATCTCCCCGGCCAAGTGGCGGACCATCATGGAGCTGGACCGTCCCGGCTTCGAGCGGCATGTCATCGAGCTGAACTACGACGAGTCGGTGGGTCTGGAAGCCGCCGTGCGCAGTTTCGCCGACCAGGCCGAAGCGGCGGTCAAGGCCGGCAAGGTGCTGCTGATCCTCAGCGACCGCCACATCGCCCCGGGCAAGCTGCCGGCGCACGCCGCGCTGGCCGTGGGCGCCGTGCACCACCGCCTGGTGGAGAAGGGCCTGCGCTGCGACTGCAACATCCTGGTGGAAACCGGCACCGCCCGTGACCCGCACCACTTCGGTGTGCTGCTGGGCTTCGGCGCCACCGCCGTGTACCCGTACCTGGCCTACGAAGTGCTGGCCGACCTGATCCGTACCGGCGAAGTGCTGGGTGATGTCTACGAGGTCTTCAAGTACTACCGCAAGGGCATCTCCAAGGGCCTGCTGAAGATCCTCTCGAAGATGGGCATCTCAACCGTGGCCTCCTACCGGGGCGCCCAGCTGTTCGAAGCGGTCGGCCTGGCCGACGAGGTGGTCGAGCTGAGCTTCCGTGGCGTGGCCAGTCGCATCAAGGGGGCGCGCTTCGTCGACCTGGAAAACGAACAGAAGCTGCTCGCCGCCGAAGCCTGGACCCCGCGCAAGGGCATCCAGCAGGGCGGCCTGCTGAAGTTCGTGCACGGCGGCGAGTACCACGCCTTCAACCCGGATGTGGTGAACACCCTGCAGGCTGCGGTGCAGACCGGTAACTACGCAACGTTCAAGGAATACACCGCGCTTGTGGACAGCCGTCCGGTGTCCATGCTGCGCGACCTGCTCAAGGTCAAGGAGGCCGCCCAGCCGCTGAGCCTCGACGAGGTCGAGCCCCTGGAATCGATCTTCAAGCGCTTCGACGCCGCCGGCATCTCGCTGGGCGCGCTGTCGCCGGAGGCCCACGAAGCCATCGCTGAAGCCATGAACCGCATCGGCGGGCGCTCCAACTCTGGCGAGGGCGGTGAAGACCCGGCGCGTTACGGCACCCTGAAGAGCTCGAAGATCAAGCAGGTGGCCACCGGCCGCTTCGGCGTCACCCCGGAGTACCTGGTCAATGCCGAAGTGCTGCAGATCAAGGTGGCCCAGGGCGCCAAGCCGGGCGAGGGTGGTCAGTTGCCCGGCGGCAAGGTCAACGGCCTGATCGCGCGCCTGCGCTATGCGGTGCCCGGCGTGACGCTGATCTCCCCGCCGCCGCACCATGACATCTATTCCATCGAGGACCTGGCGCAGCTGATCTTTGACCTCAAGCAGGTCAACCCCAAGGCGCTGGTCTCCGTGAAGCTGGTGGCCGAGCCGGGTGTGGGCACCATCGCCGCTGGCGTGGCCAAGGCCTACGCCGACCTGATCACCATCTCCGGCTACGACGGGGGCACCGGCGCCTCGCCGCTGACCTCCATCAAGTACGCCGGCTCGCCGTGGGAGCTGGGCCTTTCCGAGGCGCACCAGACCCTGCGCGGCAACGACCTGCGCGGCAAGGTGCGCGTGCAGACCGACGGCGGCCTGAAGACCGGCCTGGACGTGATCAAGGCCGCCATCCTCGGCGCCGAGAGCTTCGGCTTCGGCACCGCGCCGATGATCGCCCTGGGCTGCAAGTACCTGCGCATCTGCCACCTGAACAACTGCGCCACCGGCGTGGCTACCCAGAATGACCAGCTGCGCAAAGACCACTTCATCGGCACCGTGGACATGGTGGTGAACTTCTTCACCTTCATTGCCAGCGAAACCCGCGAGTGGCTGGCGCGTCTTGGCGTGCGCAGCCTGGAAGAACTGATCGGGCGCACCGACCTGCTGGAAATTCTCCCCGGTGAAACCGAGAAGCAGGGTCATCTGGACCTCACGCCGCTCCTGGGCAGCGACCTGATTCCGGCCGACAAGCCGCAGTTCTGCCAGGTGGCAAGCAACCCGTCCTTCGACCCCGGCCTGCTGGCCGAGAAGATGGTCGAGCTGGCCGGCATGGCCATCGCCGACAAGCTGGGCGGCGAGTACGCGCTGACCATCTGCAACTGCGACCGCTCCATCGGCGCGCGGGTCTCCGGCGAGATCGCCCGTCGCCACGGCAACCAGGGCATGGTCGATGCGCCGATCACCTTCCGCTTCAAGGGTACCGCCGGTCAGAGCTTCGGCGTGTGGAACGCCGGCGGCCTGAACCTGTACCTGCAGGGCGACGCCAATGACTATGTCGGCAAGGGCATGACCGGCGGCAAGATCGTCATCACCCCGCCGGCCGGCAGCCAACTGGATACCCGCGTGTCGGCCATCGTTGGCAACACCTGCCTGTACGGCGCCACCGGCGGCAAGCTGTTCGCCGCCGGCACCGCGGGCGAGCGCTTCGCGGTGCGCAACTCCGGCGCCCATGCGGTGGTGGAAGGCACCGGCGATCACTGCTGCGAATACATGACCGGCGGCTTCGTCTGCGTATTGGGGCGTACCGGCTACAACTTCGGCTCGGGCATGACCGGCGGCTTCGCCTACGTGCTGGACGAGGACAACAGCTTCTTCGATCGGGTGAACCACGAGCTGGTGGAAATCCAGCGCATCACCGGCGAGGCGATGGAAGGCTATCGCAGCCACCTGCAGAAGGTGCTTGCCGAGTACGTCGCCGAGACCGGCAGCCCGTGGGGCACCGAGCTGGCCGAGAACCTCGACGACTACCTGCGTCGCTTCTGGCTGGTCAAGCCCAAGGCCGCCAGCCTGAAGAGCCTGCTGGCCAGCACCCGCGCCAACCCGCAATAACCCGTGACCCGGGGCAGAGCCTTCTGCCCCGACCCAGATTCCGCGAGCGGGCACCCAAGATGTCCGCCGCTGCCAAGAGGTTTTTAGTCATGACTGAACGTCTGCATAACGACTTCCAGTTCGTCGACGTTGATCGCCAGGACCCGAAGAAGAAGCTGCTGCGCGTGCGCAAGAAGAACTTCGTGGAGATCTACGAGCCCTTCAAGCCCGACGAGGCCAGCGAGCAGGCGCACCGCTGCCTGGAGTGCGGCAACCCGTATTGCGAGTGGAAGTGCCCGGTGCACAACTACATCCCGAACTGGCTGAAGCTGGTCTCGGAAGGCAACATCCTGGCCGCTGCCGAGCTCTCCCACCAGACCAACACCCTGCCGGAAGTCTGCGGCCGCGTCTGTCCGCAGGACCGCCTGTGCGAGGGCGCCTGTACCCTCAATGACACCGGCTTCGGCGCGGTGACCATCGGCTCGGTGGAGAAGTACATCACCGATACCGCCTTCGCCATGGGCTGGCGCCCGGATCTGTCCAATGTGGTGCCGACCGGCAAGCGCGTCGCGGTGATCGGCGCCGGCCCGGCGGGCCTGGGCTGCGCCGACGTGCTGGTGCGCAACGGCGTGACGCCGGTGGTGTTCGACCGCAACCCGGAGATTGGCGGCCTGCTGACCTTTGGCATCCCCGAATTCAAGCTGGAGAAGCAGGTACTGGCGCGCCGTCGCGAGGTGTTCACCGGCATGGGCATCGAGTTCCGCCTGAATACCGAGATCGGCAAGGACATCGGCATGCAGCAGCTGCTGGACGAGTTCGATGCGGTGTTCATGGGCATGGGCACCTACACCTACATGAAGGGCGGCATCCCCGGCGAGGATCTGCCGGGCGTGCATGCCGCGCTGGATTTCCTGGTGGCCAACGTCAACCGCAACCTGGGCTTCGAGAAATCGCCGGCCGACTTCGTCGACATGAAGGGCAAGAAGGTGGTGGTGCTCGGCGGTGGCGACACCGCCATGGACTGCAACCGCACCTCGATCCGCCAGGGCGCCAAGAGCGTCACCTGCGCTTACCGCCGCGACGCCAAGAACATGCCGGGCTCGCGCCGCGAGGTGAAGAACGCCAAGGACGAGGGCGTGAAGTTCCTGTTCAACCGCCAGCCGGTGGCCATCGTCGGCGAAGATCGGGTGGAAGGCGTCAAGGTGGTGGAAACCCGCCTGGGCGAGCCGGATGCCCGTGGCCGCCGCAGCCCCGAGCCGATCCCGGGCTCCGAACAGATCCTGCCGGCCGACGCCGTGGTGATCGCTTTCGGCTTCCGTCCCAGCCCGGCGGCCTGGTTCCAGGACTTCGAGATCGGCACCGACGAGCAGGGCCGGGTGGTCGCGCCGGAACAGGGCCGCTTCAAGTTCCAGACCGGCAACCCCAAGGTATTCGCCGGCGGCGACATGGTGCGCGGCTCGGATCTGGTAGTCACTGCCATCCATGAAGGCCGTCAGGCCGCCGAGGGCATCCTCGACTACCTGGGCGTGTGACGCCCTGCGGTCGGCCAGCCTTCTCCGGTTGCTCCGCCTGACGCCGATCAAACCAAAGATGAAAGGCCCGGCCCGCGCCGTGCCTTTTGTCGCGCGCTTTGCGACAATGCCCGGTCTCTTTTCTGGCTGGAACCTGGACATGACTGCCCTGAAGAACGATCGCTTCCTGCGTGCCCTGCTCAAGCAACCCGTCGACGTGACACCGGTGTGGATGATGCGCCAGGCCGGCCGCTACCTGCCGGAATACCGGGCGACCCGAGCCAAGGCCGGCGACTTCATGAGCCTGTGCATGAATCCGGAGCTGGCCTGCGAGGTCACCCTCCAGCCGCTGGAGCGTTACCCGCTGGATGCCGCGATCCTGTTCTCCGACATCCTCACCGTGCCGGACGCCATGGGCCTGGGCCTGTACTTCGAGACCGGCGAAGGCCCGCGTTTCAAGAAGGTGGTCAGCACCCTGGCCGATATCGAGGCGCTGCCGATCCCTGATCCGGAAAAGGACCTGGGCTATGTGATGGACGCCGTGCGCACCATCCGCCGTGAGCTGAACGGCCGCGTGCCGCTGATTGGCTTCTCCGGCAGCCCCTGGACCCTGGCCACCTACATGGTCGAAGGCGGTTCCTCCAAGGACTTCCGCAAGTCCAAGGCGCTGATGTACGAGAACCCGCAGGCCATGCACGCGCTGCTGGACAAGCTGGCGCAGTCGGTCACCAGCTACCTGAATGGCCAGATCAAGGCCGGCGCCCAGGCGGTGCAGATCTTCGACTCCTGGGGCGGCAGCCTGTCGGCGGCGGCCTACCAGGAATTCTCCCTGGCCTACATGAAGAAGATCGTCAATGGCCTGATTCGTGAGCACGACGGTCGTCAGGTTCCGGTCATCCTGTTCACCAAGGGCGGCGGCCTGTGGCTGGAATCCATGGCTGACGCCGGTGCCGAGGCGCTGGGTCTGGACTGGACCTGCGACATCGGCAGCGCCCGCGCCCGCGTGGGTAACAAGGTGGCCCTGCAGGGCAACATGGACCCCAGCGTGCTGTACGCCAAGCCGGACGCCATCCGCGCCGAGGTGGGTCGCATCCTGGCCGCCTACGGCCAAGGCACCGGTCATGTGTTCAACCTGGGCCATGGCATCACCCCGGAGGTCGATCCGGCCCACGCCGGCGCCTTCATCGAGGCGGTGCACGAGCTGTCGGCGCAGTACCACCGCTGAGTCGCTGGCGGTTTCGCCTGAAAAGAACGCCACTTTATGTGGCGTTCTTTCATTTCGGCCCGCCTGGCGAAATGCCCGATCTTGAGCCTTCCGTAGGGGTCGCGCGGGTGCAGGTCATGACATAGACTCCAGGGTCATTGTCAGAATCGGGGAGACCAGCATGCGGCGAGTCGTGTTCAACCAGAAAGGCGGCGTCGGCAAGTCGAGCATCGCCTGCAACCTCGCCGCCGTAAGCGCCGCCGAGGGCTATCGCACCCTGCTGATCGACCTGGATGCCCAAGGCAATTCCAGCCACTACCTGACCGGGCTGAGCGGCAACGAGCTACCGGTCGGCATCGCCGATTTCTTCAAGCAGGTGCTGTCCTCCGGGCTGACCAGGAAGGGCCGCGTGGACATCTACGAGACGCCGTTCGACAACCTGCACCTGGTCACCGCCACCCCCGAACTGGCCGAGCTGCAGCCCAAGCTGGAGCAGAAGCACAAGATCAACAAGCTGCGCAAACTGCTCAGCGAGCTGTCGGCGGACTACGACCACATCTACCTGGACACCCCGCCGGCGCTGAACTTCTACACCGTCTCGGCGCTGATCGCCGCCGACCGCGTGCTGATTCCGTTCGACTGCGACAGCTTCTCGCGCCAGGCGCTGTACGGCCTCTTGGAGGAAATCGACGAACTGCGCGAGGACCACAACGAGAAGCTGCAGGTGGAGGGCATCGTGGTCAACCAGTTCCAGCCGCGCGCCAGCCTGCCGCAGCAGATGCTCGACGAGCTGATCGCCGAGGGCATGCCGGTGCTGCCGGTGTACCTGAACAGCTCGGTGAAGATGCGCGAGTCGCACCAGGCGTGCATGCCGCTGATCCACCTGGACCCGAAGCACAAGCTCAGCCAGCAGTTCGTCGAGCTGCACCGGCATCTGAACGCAGATAGCTGAAACGCGCCGTAGGCGGTCGGCGCTTTTCCGGCCGCAGAAAGGAACCCGACCGAAGTTGCGGCGCTTTTCCGACTCTAGCCTCGGCTGATCAGGATGTCGCAGGGCGGCTGGCGCAGCAGGTCCTGGGCCATGCCGCCGAGCAGCGCGTCGCCCATCAGGCTGCGGGTGTGCTTGCCCAGCGCCAGCAGCTGCGGCCGTCGTTCGGCGATGGCCGCGGCCAGGCAGGCGCCGCGTTCGCCGCTGCGCACACCGTATTCGAGTACCCGACCGGGCGGTGCCAGGCGCGCCTGTTCGTCCGCCACCAGACGGCTGAACAGGCTGCACTGCAGGTCGAGATCCTCCTGCTGTTCGGCCGCCTTGCTCGGCGCGACCTCGAACACGTTCAGCGCGTACAGCTCGGCCTCGCTGGGCAACAGTCGATGCGCCTGGTGCAGGGCGGCGCAGGCGCACTGCGAGAAGTCCAGCGCCACCAGCGCCCGCTGATAGGGCGACACATCCCGGTTGATGGCCAGCAGCAGCGGAATGCGGCTGCTGCGCGCCAGGCGTTCCAGAGTGGTGCCGGCGAACAGCTCGGGGCTGGACTTGTGATGGGCGCCCAGCACCAGCAGATCGGCGCCGACGCCTTCCGCCTGGCTGGCGATGGTGGCCGACGGTTGACCCTTGGCGATACGCAGCTCGGCGCCCGGCAGCCCCAGGGCCTGCAGGCGCTCACGCAGCGGCTGCGGATCGGTTTCCCGCTCCTGCACATGCAGCAGGGTCAGGCGACCCTCCAGCTGGCGGGCCAGCTGGGCGGCGCGCTGCAGGGCCAGGTCGGCCTCCGGGGTCAGGTCGTGGGCGATGAGAATGTGCATGGTGAACACCTGAGTTGAGGCTGCCGTTTCGAGCCGACAGCCTAGCAGAGGGCAGCCCCGTCGGGCTGCCCTGGGTCAGGTCATAGCGCCGCACCGCGCAGTTCGGCGACCCGCTGCTGCAGGGTCAGCCGGTCGGTGTCCGGCGCCAGCGGTTCGCCGGCCACCAGGGTGACCCGCGACCAGATGCGGCGGAACGGCCGGCGCGCCGGGTCGCGGCTGAAGAAGCTGCCCCACAGCCCGCGCAGCGCCAGCGGGATCACCGGCACCGGCGTGTCGCGCAGGATCAGCTCGACGCCGCCCTTGAACTCGTTCAGCTCGCCGGTGGTGGTCAGCTTGCCCTCCGGGAAGATGCACACCACTTCGCCGGCCTCCAGGTAGGCCTTGATGCGCGCGAAGGCCTGCTCGTAGATCGCGCGATCCTCGTGCTGGGCGGCGATGGGCACCGCGCCGGCGGTGCGGAACACGAAGTTGAGCACCGGCAGGTTGTAGATGCGGTAGTACATGACGAAGCGCACCGGGCGACGGATGGCGCCGCCGAGCAGCAGCGCGTCGACGAACGACACGTGGTTGCACACCAGCAGCGCGGCGCCCTCGTCGGGGATCGCCTCCAGGTTGCGGTGCTCGACCCGGTACAGGGTGTGGCCGAGCAGCCAGATGATGAAGCGCATGCTGAACTCGGGAACGATGGTGAAGATGTAGCCGTTCACCGCCAGGTTAAGCAGCGAGACGATCAGGAACAGCTCGGGAATGCCCAGCCCGGCCCAGTCCAGCACTGCGATGGCGAGCAGCGCCGCCAGCACCATGAACAGCGCGTTGAGGATGTTGTTGGCGGCGATCACCCGGGCGCGCTCGTCCGGCTCGCTGCGCGACTGGATCAGTGCGTACAGCGGCACGATGTAAAAGCCGCCGAAGACGCCCAGGCCGAGGATGTCGAGGAGGATGGCGCGCCCCGGCGCGCTGGCCAGCAGCGTCAGCCAGTCGTGGGGCGCGCCGCCCGGGAAGCTGGCGACGTGCCAGGCCAGCAGCAGGCCGAACAGGCTCAGGCCCAGCGAGCCGAAGGGCACCAGGCCAATCTCCACCTTGTGGCCGCTGAGCCGCTCGCAGAGCATCGAGCCGAGCGCGATGCCCACCGAGAACACCAGCAGGATCAGCGTCGCCACGCTTTCGTCGCCGTGCAGCCAGTCGCGGGCCAGCGCGGGGATCTGCGTCAGGTACACCGCGCCGAGCAGCCAGAACCAGGAATTGCCGAGCAGCGAGCGCGAAACCGCTGGGCGGCGGGTCAGGCCCATGCGCAGGGTGCGCCAGGTCTGCCGGGGAATGTTCCAGTCGAACCTCAGGCCCGGCAGCGCCGCCGGGGCGGCGGGGATGCCGCGGCTGGCCAGGTAGCCGAGCAGCGCCACTGTCACCAGGCTGGCGCCGATCCACAGGCTGTAGTCCGCGCGCGCGAGCAGCAGGCCGGCGCCCAGGGTGCCGAGCAGGATCGCCAGGAAGGTGCCGGACTCCACCAGCGCGTTGCCGCCGACCAGTTCGGTGTCGTCCAGGTGCTGCGGCAGGATCGAGTACTTCACCGGGCCGAACAGTGCCGACTGGGTGCCCATGGCGAACAGCGCCAGCAGCATCAGCGGCACGCTGCCCAGCCAGAAGGCCAGTGCGCCGAGCAGCATCAGCGCCAGCTCGAGCAGCTTGAGGCGGCGGATCAGCCAGTCCTTGGCGTACTTCTCGCCCAGTTGGCCGCCGAACGCCGAGAACAGGAAGAACGGCAGCACGAACAGCAGCGCGCAGAGGTTGACCAGGGTGTCGGCGCTGCCGGACAGGGTCAGCTTGAACAGGATGGCGAGGATGATCGCCTGCTTGAACAGGTTGTCGTTGAAGGCGCCGAGCGCCTGGGTGAGGAAGAACGGCAGGAAACGCCGGCTGCGCAGGAGGCTGAACTGGGACGACGAGGACATGGTTTCCATCCGTGAACAAGGCCGAGGGGCCGCTCACGGCCCCGTTCGGCGCATAGCATATCGCCACTGAGGCGACAGACCCATGTCAGGCGCGCCGGCCTGTGATCAGATCCCCTGCTGGCGCAGCCAGGCGAGCAGCTGCGGTAGCGGCATGGCGCCGCTCTGGCGGGCCGCCTCGCGACCGTCCTTGAACAGCAGCAGGCTGGGAATCGAGCGGATGCCCAGTTGCCCGGCCAGCTGCGGGTTGGCCTCGCTGTCCAGCTTGGCCAGCCGGCATCTGCCCTGCAGCTCGCGGGCGGCCTGGGCGAAGGTCGGCGCGAAGCTGCGGCACGGCCCGCACCAACTGGCCCAGACATCCACCAGCAGCGGCAGGTCGCCCTTGAGCTGGCTGGCGAACGAGGCCTGGTCGATGTCGAACGGCGCCGCCGGCAGCACGGCGGACTTGCAGCGCCCGCAGCGCGGCGCGTCGTGCAGGCGATCGGCGGGAATACGGTTCAGCCCGGCGCAGGACGCGCAGGGCACCAGCAGGGTGTCGGACATGCAGAAGGCTCCGGAAATGGGCAATGCCCTTTAGGTGGAGCCGGGAAGGGGAGAAATCAACGGGGCGGGCCTGCGCGGGGTGTTATGGACGTAGGGTGGATCGCGCTTTACCGATCCACCAACGCGCCAAGGCGCGGCCGGCGAGGCGCGCCGTGCCGGCGCGAGGGTGGACAAGAAAAGCGTTGTCCACCCTACGAGTGCAGGCAGTCAGTCTTAGCCTTTCGCCGCTTCCAGCGCCTGGGTCAGGTCTTCGAGGATGTCATCGATATGCTCGATGCCGATCGACAGGCGCACCAGGTCGCGGGAGACGCCGGCGCGGGCCAGTTCCTCGTCGTTCAACTGACGGTGGGTAGTGGAGGCCGGATGGCAGGCCAGCGACTTGGCGTCGCCGATGTTCACCAGGCGCACCACCAGCTTGAGGGCGTCGATGAACTTCGCTGCGGCGGCTTCGCCACCCTTGATGCCGAAGGACATGATCGACGCCGGCTGGCCGCCCATGTAGCGCTGCGCCAGCGCGTGCTCCGGGTGCTCCGCCAGGCCGGCGAACTGCACCCAGCTGACCTGCGGGTGGCCCTTGAGGAACTCGGCGACCTTCTGGGCGTTCTCGCAGTGGCGCTCCATGCGCAGCGCCAGGGTTTCCAGGCCCTGCAGGATCAGGAAGGCGTTGAACGGCGACAGCGCGGCGCCCATGTTGCGCAGCGGCACCACGCGGCAGCGGCCGATGAACGCGGCCGGGCCGAAGGCCTCGGTATAGGTCACGCCGTGGTAGGACACGTCCGGAGTGTTGAGCAGCGGGAAGCGCGCCTTGTTCTCGGCCCAGGGGAATTTGCCGGAGTCCACCACGATGCCGCCGATGCTGGTGCCATGGCCGCCGATGTACTTGGTCAGCGAGTGCACCACGATGTCGGCGCCATGTTCGAACGGCCGGCACAGGATCGGCGTGGCCACGGTGTTGTCGACGATCAGCGGCACGCCATGGCGGTGCGCGGCATCGGCCAGCGCCTTGAGGTCGATGATGTTGCCGGCCGGGTTGCCGATGGACTCGCAGAACACCGCCTTGGTGTTGTCGTCGATCAGCGCTTCCAGCGCGGCGATGTCGTCGTGGGGCGCGAAGC
This sequence comes from Pseudomonas sp. RL, assembly GCF_000647775.1. NCBI lineage: Bacteria > Pseudomonadati > Pseudomonadota > Gammaproteobacteria > Pseudomonadales > Pseudomonadaceae > Pseudomonas > Pseudomonas sp. RL. Next base: position 13,064 of record NZ_JBOY01000141.1, read on the forward strand.
GCACCTGGATGCCCTGGCGCGGCAGGGTGTGGGCGAACAGGTTGTAGGTGCCGCCGTACAGCTTGGCCACCGAGACGATGTTGTCGCCCACGCCGGCGATGGTCTGGATCGCGTAGGTGATCGCCGCCATGCCCGAGGCCACCGCCAACGCCGCCACGCCGCCTTCCAGCGCCGCCACGCGCTTTTCCAGCACGTCGGTGGTGGGGTTCATGATGCGCGTGTAGATGTTGCCGGCCACCTTCAGGTCGAACAGGTCGGCGCCGTGCTGGGTGTCGTCGAAGGCGTAGGAGGTGGTCTGGTAGATGGGCACCGCCACGGCCTTGGTGGTCGGGTCCGGGCTGTAGCCGGCGTGGATGGCCAGGGTTTCCGCTTTCATGCAGGGTCCTTGTTGTTGGTTTTCGTGTGGAGCGCAGCATGGCCAGACCGTCTGGGGCGGTCAATGCCCTGAGTCAGCCTGAGCCGTTGGCGAGCTAGATCGTTTTCTGCCGATTTAGAACACCGAGGAATAGATGTTGTAAGCGCTTATCGCGGTAATCAGCAGGCCGACGACAATCAGCAAGGTGCGGGCCGGCAGCTTCCTGCACAGCAGGGCGGCAAAGGGCGCGGCGAACAGGCCGCCAAACACCAGGCCGGCCACCATCATCCAGGTGCTCGGCTCGCCGGCCAGCAGGATGAACGAGGCCGCGCTGGCCAGGGTGAGGAAGAATTCCGCGAAATTCACCGAGCCGATGGTGGTGCGCGGGTCGCTGCCCGAGCCGATCAGGCTGCTGGTCACCACCGGACCCCAGCCGCCGCCCCCGGCGGCATCCACGAAACCGCCGAACAGCGCCAGCTTGCCGACATGCCGGGGCGCCTTGCGCTGGAAAACCTGACGGCAGGCCTTGCACAGGATGTACAGGCCCATCAGCAGCAGGTAGGCGGAAATGAAAGGCTTCATTACCGCGCCATCGAACTGGGTGATCAACAGGGCTCCGAGGAAGGCGCCGAGCATGCCGGGCAGCAGCAGGCTGAGGAACAGCCGGCGGCTGACATTGCCGAGCTTCACGTGAGAAATTCCGGACAGGCCGGTGGTGAACACCTCGGCGATATGCACGCTGGCGCTGGCCGCCGCCGGACTGGCCCCGGCGCTGAGCAGGAAGCTGGTGGCAGTGATGCCGTAGGCCATGCCGAGCGCACCGTCCACCACCTGGGCGAGAAAGCCGACCGCCACGGCACTCCAGAATGCCGGGCTGTGCAGGGTGCGGTCGATGATCTCCAGGCCGCTCAGCCCGCCGTTGTCGCCGAAGAACAGCCGCCAGGCCAGCACCGACAGCAGGCTGGCGAGGATTGCCAGGGCCGCCCACATGGCGATGCGCAGGGCCGGGTGGTTGTCCGGATGGCTGATGGTGTCCTCGATCGGCGGCAGCCCCAGCCGGGTGTGCTCCGCGTTGAGCGGGGAGTCGCTGAGGTCGATGGAGCGAATCTTCATGGGGGCGGGCCGTGGGCAATCACAAATCGACGGCGACCTTAGCGAGCCGGGTTTAGCACGTCCAAGTATGTTTCGCTTGTAAGTTATGCCTTGAGGTTCTAAGTCCGGCGCGCAGGAAACGAGCGCTGTATTCAAGCCGAAGGCTCCAGGGACGATAAGATGGCCACCCTCCGTCGCTTTGGGGGCAGGGCCCCCGCCTCACAGAAGAGTCCAACCATGAAGAAAACAGGGATAGCCGCCGTCGTTCTGCTGGTGGCCGGTGCCGCGGTGACCGCCGGTGCCTGGTACACCGGCACTCAGCTGGAAACCCTACTCCCCGAAAAGATCGCCGAAGCCAACCAGGAACTGGCGCGCCAGCTGCCGGGCAGCGAGGTGCAGCTCAGCCTGACCTCCCTGGAGCGCGGGGTGTTTTCCAGCGTCGCCCGCTACCAGCTCGACCTGGGCGAACTGGCCCACGAATGGCCCGCCTCCGAACTGGTACTGGTCGAGCACATCGAGCACGGCCCGCTGCCCTTGTCGCGCCTGAGCACCCTGCGCCTGCTGCCAGTGCTGTCGCACAGCCAGACGCGCCTGGAGGAAACCGCGCTGACCGCGCCGTGGTTCAGGCAGGCCGAAGGTGGCGAACCGTTGCGCATCCAGACCACGCTGGGCTACGACCTGGAGGCCAGCGTGCGTCTGGAGGTCGCGCCGCTGCGCTTCGCCGACGGCGAGACACACCTCAGCTTCAGCGGTTTCCAGGGCGAATTCGAGGGCTCCGCCGAGCAGGTGACGGGTAGCGGGCATTTCGACCGTCTGGAGCTCAGCACCCTCGGTGAGCAGCCGACGCGTGTGGGCCTGCAGGGACTGCAGGTGGTTTTCGACCGCCACAAGGGGCCGTCCGGCCTGTTCCTCGGCGAGCAATCGGTGACGCTCGAGCGGCTGGATGTGCACTGGCCGGGCCTGGAACCGCTGGTGCTGACCGAGCTGGCCCAGCGTGATCGCCTGAGCCAGACGGACGACCTGCTGGCCGCCGACCTGACCCTCGAACTGGCGGGACTGAGCTATGCGGAGCAGCCGCTGGGCGCGTTGCGCATGGACTGGAGTGCCCGCGACCTGAATGCCGGGGCGATCGTTGCACTGGCGGACCTGATCGCCAGCTATGCCGAGACTCTGGAAAGCGACCCCGAGCATGAGGGCTTCAGCCATGCCCAGGAACAGCATCTCAAGGCTGCGCTGGAGTCTTTGCTCGACAGCCGGCCCAGCCTCAGCCTGGACAGTCTGTCGCTGAAGACCGCCAACGCGGAGAGTCGCCTGAGCCTGCAGCTGGGCCTGAGCAAGCCGGCGATGGGTGAGGCGCTGCCGCCGGAAGTGCTGATCCAGCAACTGGTCTCCCGCCTCAACCTGCAGCTGGACCTGCCCAAGGTCAGCATTCGCGACCTGGTGGGCTACCAGGCGCTGTTCGATGCCAGCCTCGACCCGCAGGCGGTGGCCATGGAAGCCGACATGCTGGCCGAGATGGCCGGCGACATGGCGGTGGGTATGGAACTGGCCACCCTGCAGGGTGACACCCTCCAGACCCGTCTGGACTATGCCGACGGCCAGGTGACACTGAACGGCCAGACCCGTCCGCTGGAGGAGTTCCTCGCCATGCTGGGCCTGCTGGCTGGCGGCGGCGTGGCAATCGAATAGGACTGCCCGCCGTGACGCCCGGTGGTTGCAGCGGCGGCTGGACCAGCCCGTAGGGTGGACAACGTTGTCCTTGTCCACCATGGCCCCCGCGCGCAACCTGATAGCGGCCAGAAAAACGCTGACCGCCCTACCTGCTTCATCAGGACGAGCAACTGATTTCCAGGTGCTTGCCCCATTCCGGTGGGCGCTCGGTGTAGCGCTCCTTGCCGGGCTGTTCCTCGAAGGGGCGACTGAGCACCGCGTGCAGCTCGTGCAGCGGCGCGAAGTCGCCGGCCTCGGCGGCTTCGATGGCCTGCTGGGCCAGGTAGTTGCGCAGGCTGTAGCGCGGGTTCACCGCGTGCATGCGCGCACGGCGCGCCTCGGCCGAGCCGCCTTCGCGCGCCACCCGGGCGCAGTAGTCGGCGGCCCAGGCGTCGAAACCAGCCAGATCGACGAACTCCTCGCGCAGCGTGCCCACCGCCGCTTCGGCGGGTTGTTCGCCCAGCGCGCGAAAGAAGTTCGGGTAATCCACCGCGCCGCCCTGCATCAGTTGCAGCAGGCGCTGGATCAGCTCTGTATCCGCCTCCTCGGCCTGGGTGAAGCCCAGCCTACGGCGCATGCGGTCCAGCCAGTGCGCCTGGTACAGCGGCAGGAACAGGCCGAGGGTCTCGCGCAGCGCCTCCACCGGTACGAACGGCGTCAGCGCCTGGGCCAGCGCCGACAGGTTCCAGTGGGCGATGGGCACCTGGTTCTCGAAGCTGTAGCGCCCCGTGTCGTCGGAGTGGTTGCAGATGAAGCGCGCGTCGAAATCATCCAGAAAGGCGTAGGGGCCGAAGTCGAAGGTCAGGCCGAGGATCGACAGGTTGTCGGTGTTCATCACCCCGTGGCAGAAACCGTAGGCCTGCCAGGCGGCGATCATCTCGGCGGTGCGTTCGACCACCGCGCGGAACAACGCCGCGTCATCGGCGCAGTCCGGGAAATGGTTGGCGCGGGTGAAGTCCAGCAACTGGCGCAGCGCCCCATGCTGGCGCGTGTAATAGAAGTACTCGAAGTGGCCGAAGCGGATATGGCTGGGCGACAGGCGCAGCAGCATGGCGGCGGTTTCCTTGCGCTCGCGCCACACCGGCGTCGCCGAGGCCACCACACACAGCGCGCGTGTAGTGGGAACACCGAGGGCCGCCAGGTATTCGCTGGCCAGGAATTCGCGGATGGAACTGCGCAGCACCGCGCGGCCATCGCCCATGCGTGAGTAGGGCGTCGAGCCGGCGCCTTTCAGGTGCAGGTCCCAGTGCTCACCGGCCTCGTTGACCACTTCGCCCAGCAGCAGCCCGCGACCATCACCCAGGCGCGGGTTGTAGACGCCGAACTGGTGCCCGGAATAGACCATCGCCCTGGGTTCGGCGTCGCGCCACAGCGCATTGCCGGAGAATAGCCGGACGAATTCCGGCCGCTGCGCTTCGGCCGGGTCCAGATCGAGCAGCGCCAGGGCCGCCTCACTGGCGATGGCCAGGCGTGGCTCGGCGATGGGCTCGGGCTGCACGGCGGTGGAGAAGTCATCGCCCAGGCGCGCGAAACGGTTGTCGAAGTGCAACTGGTCCAGGCGTTTCATGGGCAACCTCAGGGTTTGGCCGGCGGTGGGGTCGGCTGCTCGGTGGCCGCCCCGGCGGCGGCCAGCGCGGCGGTGTGGCCGATCTGCGCTTCCTGGCCCTCCAGGTTCTTCACGAACACGTCGACCTGGCGGAAGGCGATTTCGATGCTGTGCTCGCGGAACAACTGGTCGATGCGCCGGTTGATCTCGTCGGTGGCGCGGCCGCGATCGCCCAGTTCGCGCACATGGATGATCAGGTCATGATCCAGGGTGCTCTCGCCGAAGGTCTGGAACAGCACCAGCGGCTCCGGGTCGCGCATCACCCGCACGTTCTCCTGGGCGGCCTGGTAGAGCAGGCGGCGCACCAGGTCCAGGTCCGAGCCGTAGCCGACACCGACCTTGAGCACCAGGCGGGTGACGGTGTCGCTCAGCGTCCAGTTGATCAGCTGGTCGGTGATGAAGGTCTTGTTGGGCACCACCACCACCTTGCGGTCGGCGTCGACGATGTGGGTGGCGCGGATGCGGATGCGGTTCACCGAGCCGGTGACGTTGCCGATGGTCACCAGGTCGCCGATGCGCACCGGGCGCTCGAACAGGATGATCAGGCCGGAGATGAAGTTGGCGATGATCTCCTGCATGCCGAAGCCGATGCCCACCGACAGCGCCGCCACCAGCCACTGCAGCTTGTCCCAGCTGACTCCCAGGGTGGACAGCGTGGTGACGATGCCGACGCCCATGATCAGGTAGGACAGCAGCGTGGTGGTGGCATAGGCGCTGCCCTGCCCCAGGCGCATGCGCGACAGCACCAGCACTTCCAGCAGGCCCGGCAGGTTACGCGCCAGCACCAGGGTCAGGCCGACGATCAGCAGCGAGCCCAGCAGGTCGAGCAGGCTGATCGGCCGCAGGCTGGCGGTGGCGCCGCTGCCCTGGGTGAATTCGTAGAGGGTGACGGTATCCAGGTAGCTGAACACCGTCAGCAGGTCGGCCCAGACCCACCAGAGCACCGCCAGCAGGCCGGCGAACAGGCCCAGGCGGATCAGCCGCAGGGATTGCTGGTTGACCTGCTCGATGGCCAGCCCGGGCTCCTCGACGGGCGCCGCCACGCCGTCGACGCCCTCCGGCGTCTGCGCCTCAGTTTCGCGGCGGGCCTGCGCGCGCTGCCAGGCCAGGCGCCGGGCCGCCACCGCCAGGCCACGCGCCAGCAGGGCTTCCAGCAGCACCCAGAGCAGCAGGGCATAGAGGGTATCGATCAGCCGGCCGCTCAGTTTGAGCGCCGTGTAGTAGTAGCCGGCGAAGATCGCCGCCATCAGCAGCAAGGGCAGCAGGGCGACCAGCGCGCCGAGCAGCCGGCGCAGCGGCGGCGCCTCGCGACTCTGCGGGCCCTGGAACATCAGGCGGGCCAGCAGCCAGGTCAGCAGGGCGAAACCGACCAGCAGCAGGGTCACGCCCAGCACGTCCTGGTCGAGCACGCCCGGCTGGTTCTCGGCGAACGCCACCACGCCGACCAGGATCAGCAGCACGATGCCCAGCCAGCGCATCTGACGATGCAGGAACGTCACCTGGGCGCGGCTCCAGCCGAAATGTCGCTCGGCCACCCCGCCCGGCGCGAGTATCTGGTGCGCGGTGTACAGCACCAGCCAGGCGCCGGCCATGGCGTACAGCGCGGCCCCCAGGTGAGCGTTCTGGCCGCGCGCATCGATCTGCAGGGCATAGCCGCCCAACGCCAGCATTAGACTGACGGGCAGGGCCTGCAGCAGGTTGAACAGGATGGCCAGCGGCGTGTGGCTCTGGCTGTCGCGCTGCACGTGGCCGATGTCCTCATGCAGGGCGTGCAGTTTGCGTCGCCACAGCCGGCGCTGGGTGATCAACAGGGCGCTGAGCAGCAGCGGCAGGAACACCCAGGGGCGGCTCAGCAGTCCGTTGGCCAGCTCGCCGAGGACGCCCTGCCAGTCCAGGCGCGCGGTCTGCTCGACCAGCCGGCCCGGCAGGCGCTTCCACCAGTCCAGCTTCAGCGGTGGGTGGCTGGGAATCCAGAACAGCTGTTCTTCCAGGGTATTGCTCAGTCGGCTGGCCAGGTCGCGCAGCTGTCGCTGGTTGAGCTGCAGGCTCACCGCTTCGCCAAGCAAAGCGTTGAGTTCCCGCGCCAGGCGGTCGGCCAGGTCGATCCGGCTGTTCATCAGCTCCAGCAGAGCATCGCGCAGCCGATCATTGGCGGGTTCGCCGCTGTCGGCGAGCAGGCGGTCGACGAAGTTACGCGGGTTGGACAGTTGCTCGCGATTCTGGTTGAGCTCGAACTGGTAGAGGCGGATGTCGGCGATCTCGTTCGCCAGCTTGCCATCCACCTCCACCTGCGGCAGGCGGCGCTTCTGTTCCATGAGGATCTGCGCCAGCAGCAGACTGCCCTTGAGCGCCTCGATCTGCTCGCCGAGCACCTGTTCGCTCTGCGTCAGGCTTTCCAGGCGCTGGCGGGTGCGCAGGTTGGCCTGGGTCACCTCGTTGAGGCGGTCGGTAATGCGCAGCAGGTGATCGGTCAATTGCAGATTGCGCGCGGTTTCCTGGGCGATCAGGCGATCCGGGCTGGCGCTGTGGGCTTCCCGGGTCGCCTGCTCGCGGGCCTGCTCGGACTGCGCCAGGCGCTTGGTGTTGATCAGTTCCTGCAGGGCGAGGATCTCCTGCTCCAGGCGCTCGATGCGCGTGGTGAGCAGCTCGCGGCGACGGCTGCCCAGGTCCAGCAGGGTGTCGTTGCCGGCCAGGGCGCGGCGGCTGAATTCATTGCTGAGGGTCAGGGTGGCCAGCTCGGCCGTCAGCAGGTCGCGCTGTTCGGCGCTGAGCGCCTGGCCGTCCAGGCGGTCGTCCTTGAGGGCTGCCTGCAGTTTCTGCATGCGCGCCTGGTTGCCGCTGATCTCGGTCTGTGCCCGCTCTGGACGTGTCTGCGCATTGATGACCAGGCTGTTGGCGGCGGTCAACTCCTGTTGCCACTCGGTCAGCTGCTGGTTGCGCGCGTCGAGGATGATCTCCAGCTCGACGATCTGGGCGCCGGCCTGCTCCCGCGCCGGATCGCTCTGTGGCCGGGCCTGCAGTTCCTCATAGGCGCGGCGGGCCTCGCTGATCTGCTCGGGCGCGTCGGCCAGCTCCCGTTCCAGGGCGCTGATCCGCTCGCGCAACTCGTCCTGGCGGGCCAGCTGCGCGAGCGTCTGTTCCAGGGTCTGCTGCACCTGCAACTGCTCGCTCTCCGGCAGTTTGCGATCCGGCAGGGCCGCCAGGGCAGCCTCGACGGACTCCCGGCTGGGCGGTTCGGCAGCATGGAGGGGAAGGCAGACGAGTAGCAGGAGGAACAGCGAACGAATCAGGGGCATGGGCTGGTCGGTGAACGGCGGGCCGGCGCGCAATGCGCGCCGGCCTCTGGCTAGAAGGACGGCCCCGGCGGCAGGGATTTGCTGCCCTCGGGGAATTTCAGACCGATCTTGCGGATGCGCGGACCGTCCATCTTGGCGACGGTCCAGGTCAGGCCGTTCCATTCGACCTGATCGCCTACCACGGGTTCGCTGCCCAGGCGCCGGGCGATGAACTGTCCGAGCGGCATGTCGCCGGCCTCTTCACCCAGGTTCAGCCCGTACACGGCGGCGACCGCGCCCAGCTCGGCCGAGCCTTCGAGGATGAAGTCGCCGAAGAAGTGCAGGTCCTGGCCGCGCTTGGGCGGTTGGCTGAACAGATTGCCGAGGGTGGGCAGGTCTTCTTCCTGGCCGATCACGCAGAGGATGTCACCCACCTGCAGCGTGGTGCTGCCGCTGGGGTGCAGCAACTGCTGGCCACGGAACAGCGCCGCGATGCGGGTGCCGGCAGGCATGTTCAGCGCGCGCAGCGGCGCGCCGATGTACCACTTCTTCTCGCCCAGGCGATAGACGAACAGTTCCCAGGGGCTGGTGGGGTGTACTTCCAGGCCGGTACGGGAAATCGGCGACGGCGACGGCGGCACTTCCACCCGCGCCTTGCGGGCCGCCCACGGCAGGGTGCTGCCCTGCAGCAGCAACGACACCAGCACGATGAAGAAGGCCACATTGAAGAACAGCTGGGCATTTTCCAGCCCGGCCATCAGCGGGAACACCGCGAGAATGACCGGGACCGCGCCGCGCAGGCCGATCCAGGAGATGAAGCTGCGCTCACGCAGGTTGAAGCCCTTGAACGGCAGCAGGCCGATGAACACCGACAGCGGCCGGGCGAAGAAGATCATCCACAGCGACAGCGCCAGGGCCGGTACGGCGATGGGCAGCAGCTCGCTGGGCGTCAGCAGCAGGCCGAGCACCAGGAACATGCCGATCTGGCTTAGCCAGGCCAGGCCGTCGAACATGTGCAGGATGCCGTGGCGGTTGCGGATCGGCCGGTTGCCCAGCAGCAGGCCGCAGACGTACACGGCGAGGATGCCGCTGCCACCGATGGCGCTGGCGATGGCGTAGATCATGATGCCGCCGCTCACCGCCAGCAGCGGGTACAGGCCGCTGGCGATCTCGATGCGGTTGATCAGCTGCAGCAGCAGCCAGCCGCCGGCCAGGCCCAGCACGATGCCCAGGCCGAACTGCTGGATCAGGCTGACCAGGAAGCCGAGGCCGAAATCGGCTTCACCGGTGGCGATCATGGCGATCAGCGACACGGTGAGGAACATCGCCATCGGGTCGTTGCTGCCCGATTCGATTTCCAGGGTGGAGCCGACCCGCTCGTTCAGCCCCTTGCCGTTGAGCAGGTTGAACACCACCGCGGCGTCGGTGGAGCCGACGATGGCGCCGATCAGCAGGCCTTCCAGCAGGGTCAGGTTGAACAGCCAGGCGGCGGCGATGCCGGTCAGGCCGGCGGTGATCATCACCCCGACGGTGGCCAGCGACATGGCTGGCCACAACGCCACGCGGAAGGTGGCGGCGCGGGTGCGGATGCCGCCGTCCAGCAGGATCACCGCCAGCGCCAGGTTGCTGACCAGGTACGCCAGTGAGTAATCGTTGAAGACGATGCCGCCGATGCCGTCGACGCCGGCCAGCATGCCCACGGCCAGGAAGATGACCAGCACCGGGATGCCGATGCGGGTGGAGAACGAGCTCACCAGGATGCTGCTGGCCACCAGAAGCGCGCCAATGAAGAACAGGCCGTTGATGCTGCTGGCGTCCAAAGGCGTCGCTCCTTCTCGTCTGACTGTGTCGGGTTTCGAAGAGCGACGCTATGTCAATAAGCCCTCGAATATCAAGCGCTTAATGCAATTTGAGGGCCATGACGAAAATGCGCCTCAGCGGTCGAGTCCGCCCGCCAGCCGCTGTGTCAGTTCGGCCGCCGGCAACCCCTGCGTGTTGCCGACATGCTGACCGGCCCACAGCGGCGAACAGGCGTCGGATCCCTGGCGCTCCGCCGCGGCGCGCAGCGGGCCGATCGCATTGCCGGCCAGCGGGAACGGGGCAATGCCCTCGGGGCGCGGGCCCAGGGCCTGGATGAGACGGTTGACGATGCCGCGCGCCGGCCGGCCGCTGAACAGCGTGGTCAGCTCGGTGTAACGGGCCGCCGGACTGCCCAAGGCGGCCCGGTGCAGGGCGCTGGTACCGGCTTCCGGGCAGGACAGGTAGGCGGTACCCACCTGCACACCGGCGGCACCCAGGGCCAGGGCGGCGCGCACGCCGCGCGCATCGGCGATGCCGCCGGCGGCGATCACCGGCACGTCCAGGGCATCCACCAGTTGCGGCACCAGCGCGAAGATGCCGAGCTGACGACCCAGGTCCGATGACAGGAAGTGGCCGCGATGGCCACCGGCTTCCAGGCCCTGGGCTATCACCGCGTCGACGCCGTGCGCCTGCAGCCACAGGCCTTCCTCCACCGTGGTGGCGCTCGACAGGATGCGCGCCCCGCTGGCCTTGACGCGATCGAGCAACTCGGGCGCCGGCAGGCCGAAGTGGAAGCTGACCACCGCCGGCCGATGGCGCTCGACGATGTCGGCCATCGCCGCGCTGAACGGCTGGCGTCCCAGGCCGTCGGGGATGCTCGCCGGATCGACGCCGAACTCGGCGTACAAGGGCGCCAGCAGTGTGCGCCAGTGCTGCTCGCGCGCAGCGTCCGGGGCCGGTGGCGTGTGGGCGAAGAAGTTCACGTTATAGGGCTGATCGGTGAGCGCCCGGAGCTTGCCCAGCTCGGCATCCAGCGCCTCGGGGGCAAGCAGCGCCGCCGGCAGCGCGCCGAGGCCGCCGGCCTGGCAGACGGCGGCGGCCAGGCGGTGGTCCTGGGAGCCGGCCATGGGGGCCTGGAGGATCGGCAGTCGGCAGCCGAGCAGGGAAGTCAGGGCGTTCATCGTTGCAAAGCTCCTTGCGAGCGAAGGGTGGAAGGACCCGGCACCGCCCACATCCAGCCCAGCGACCAGATGAAGGCGCCCAGGCCCAGGGCGAAACTCTGCACCAGGGTGCCGCCGGCCTGCAGCCACAGCTCGGCCAGCCACGGGCCAGAGAGCTGCGCGCCGCCGTACAGGGCAATCAGCGCGGCCGACAGGCGCGGTCCCTGATGGGGCTGCAGGCTGCGCGCCAGGCGCTGGGTGAGCAGCACACTGCCGATGAAACCGCCGCCCACCAGCGCCGCGCAGAGCAGCACGCCGGTGGCGTTCGGCAGCAGCAGCGGCGCCGCGCAGCCGATGCCCTGCAGCACGTAGGTGCCGAACAGCGCGCCGCGATCGCCCAGGTGCGCGCCCAGGTAGTTCCAGGTCGGCACGGAGAGCAGGCAGGCGAAGGCGGTCCACAGCCAGACCTGGCCGATCAGCGGATCGCCCACCGGCAGCAATTGGTTGGCCAGCGTGGGCAAAAAGGTCATCGGCAGGATGTAGCCCAGCCCGGCGCCGGCGTAGGCCATGAACAGCGGCGTGCTGGCGCGGTCGAACAGCCGCCTCGACGGCGGGGGGGTCATCGCCGCGCGGCGCGGCCGGCGGGATGTGCAGGCGCAGCAGCAACAGGCAGCTGAGCAGCGCCAGCGGCACCGCCAGTGCGGCCATCGGCCACCAGCGCGCCGCACCGCGCAGCCACTCGGCGGGCGCCTCGGCCAGCCAACTGGTGAGCAGCAGGCCGGCGGCGAAACCCAGGTACACCAGCCCGCTCAGGGTGGCGCGGCCACGTTGCGCCAGCCATTCCAGCACCAGCGCCGGGGCGAGCACGAACACCAGGCCGTTGCTGATGCCGTTGGCCAGGCGCAGCAGCAGCAGGCCGAACACGTCCTCGCAGGCGCCCTGCGCCAGGGTGATGGCGGCGTTGCCGAGCAACGCCAGCGGCAGCGCGATGCGCAGGCGCTGCGGCGCGGCCAGCAGCAGGGCGAGCAGGGCGCCGAGCAGGTAACCGATGTAGTTCCAGGTGGCGAGCCGCGCACCCTGTTCGAGGCTCAGCAGGCCGTCGGCAAGCAGGTGGGGCAGCAGCGGGGTATAGGCGAAACGACCCAGGGCGTGGACAACGACCAGGGCGGCGCTGCCGGCGAACAGGGCAAGGAAAATCTGGCGGGGAGAAGCGGCTGGCATGTTCTTGTACGTCCTTGGGCAACCACGGTCGTCACCATAGCGGTTGCCCGGTGCGGATCGTTAGTGAAAAATCCTGAGCCTCGCTTTCACTCCGGATGAAACCCCTTGGCTACCTGGGAACGCCTCAACCCCTATCTGCTGCGGCACTTTCTGGCCATCAGTCGCGCCGGCTCGCTGAGCGGCGCGGCGAAGAGCCTGCATTGCGTGCCGTCCAACGTCTCGGCCCGCCTGCGCCAGCTGGAGGAACAGCTGGGCGTCAGCCTGTTTCGTCGCCAGGCCCAGCGCCTGAGCCTGACCCCCGCCGGCGAGCGCCTGCTGCCTCACGCCGAGCAGCTGGAGCAGCTGTGCCGGCAGGTGTGGAGCTGCGTGCACGAGGACCCCTGGAGCGGCGAGCTGCGACTGGGTTCCATGGAGACCACCGCCGCCGTGCGCCTGCCGGAAGTGCTGGCCGCCTTCCACCGCGAGGCGCCGCGGGTCAGCCTCAGCCTGCTGACCGGGGCCAGCCGCCAGTTGATCGACGAAGTGCTGGCCGGGCGCCTGGATGCCGCGCTGATCGGCGGACCCTACAGCCATCCGCAACTGGTGGGCGAAGAGGTCTGGCGCGAGGAGCTGGTGCTGGTGCTGCCAGCGCGCGCGCAGCTGGACATGCTGGCGCAGTCGCCGGTGACCCTGCTCGGCTTTCCCAGCGGCTGCCACTATCGCGAGCGGCTGGAGCGCTGGAGCGAGCGGCAGTCGCTGCAGATCGCCGCGCGGCAGAGCTACGGCTCGATCGACGCGATCCTCGGCGGCATCGCCGCCGGCATGGGCATCGGCCTGTTGCCGCGCAGCCTGTTGCAGAGCCATGCGCGCGGCCAACTGGTGGCCTGGCAGCCGATCGATGCGGAACTGGCGGCGGCGCCGACCCTGCTGGTGCGCCGCCGTGACGCCGCTCCCCATCCGGCCCTGGAGAGGCTGCGCGAGCTGCTGCACGGGCGCTAGGCCTGCACGGACCCGTAGGAGCGAATTCATTCGCGAGCTTTTGGCGTCGGCCGCACCTGGCCGGCCACACCTAGCCGGCCGCCACAATAAGCTCGCGGACAAGTCCGCTCCCGCCAAAGCGGCTGCGGTTCCGTCCCTAGGCGCTGCCCACCTTGAACTGGCCGACCAGCCGCGTCAGGTGTTCCATCTGGTCGCGGATCTCGCTGGCCGCGCCCACCGTCTGCCGGGCGGCGCGGGTGCTCTGCTCGGCCACCTCGGCGATGGTGTCGATGTTGCGCTGCATGTCCGTGGTGACGCTGGCCTGCTCCTCGGCGGCGGTGGCGATCTGCCGGGTCATGTGGCTGATGGTGCTGACCGCCGCCGCGATGCGCTCCAGCGCGGCATTGGCTTCGCGGGTGCGCTCGACGCTCTGCCCGGCCTCGCGGTGACTGACCGCCATGCCGCCGACCGCCTGGCGGGCCTGTTCCTGCAGGTGCAGGACCATCGTGCGGATCTCCCCAGTGGAGGCGCTGGCCCGCTGCGCCAGGTCGCGCACCTCGCCGG